>JBDSNC010000129.1:0-7588 GCA_039915545.1 Luteolibacter sp. | reverse complement strand
ATCGGTCTTGGCCTCATGCTCGCCGCCTGTACGCCACTTGCTGCGGAAAGACCGCGCCTGCTCAACGAACCGCTCGACATCAGCGGCGACTTTCAGGACTACACCAACGTCTATTTTCTAGCGGATTCGCTCGATGGATTTGATCCCGTGAAAGCAGAGGGAAAAGTGAAGTACAAGCGGAACATGCGAACGACCGCCCAAGCGTTCGACAACACGCTCCCAGCCGTGAAGCCGTCACCCGGCAACGAGTTTCCGGAGATTGAATACGCCGCCGATCCCTCGCTGCCGTTCTCGGTGGAGTTCGTCACGCCCCGGACGGTTAGGATCCGCATGGCGAGCGGTCCGGCGAAGAAGGAAGCCGAATCCCTCATGCTCGCCGGTCCCGTGCCGAAGGACGCCTCGTGGAAATACGAACACACGGCCGCCGGCCACCGCTACACCAGCACGGCGGGATCGGTCACGATTTCCGAAAACCCGTGGCGCATCGAACTCCGCGACGCCGCCGGACATCTTCTCACCCAAACAGAACACGCTAAGGACAACGAGACATCGTTCTCCAAGTTGCTGCCGTTTTCCTTCATCCGCAGAGGCTCCGACTACTCGCGTTCCATGCGCGCGGTGTTCTCTCTATCACCAGGCGAGAAAATCTTCGGCTGCGGCGAATCGTTCACCGAGTTCGATAAACGCGGCCAGAAAATCGTGCTCTGGACCACCGATGCGAACGGCGTCCAAACGCCCAGCATGTATAAACCCATCCCGTTCTTTATGAGCAGCGCGGGCTACGGCATGTTCCTGCACACCAGCGCGCCGGTCACTTGTGACTTCGGCCACAGTTTCAGCGAAAAGAACGCCCTGATGTCCGGCGATGACGCGCTGGACCTCTTCGTCTTTCTTGGAAACCCGGAGGAAGTCCTCGGCGAATACACCGTGCTAACAGGCAAATCGCCCGTGCCGCCGCTCTGGTCGTTCGGACTGTGGATGAGCCGCTGCACCTATCTCAGCGAGGAACAGGTGCGCGACGTCGCCGGGAAAATGCGCTCTAATAAAATTCCATGCGATGTGTTGCACCTCGACACGGGCTGGTTCGAGACGGATTGGCGTTGCGATTACAAGTTCTCAAAAACCCGCTTCCCGGAGCCCGCGAAAATGATCACGGATCTGAAAAACGACGGCTTCCACGTTTCGCTCTGGCAGCTTCCTTACTTCGTTCCGAAGAACGATTTGTTCCCTGAAATTGTATCCAAAGGCCTCGCCGTCCGCGATGCGAATGGCAGCCTGCCCGCGGAGGACGCCGTGCTCGATTACTCGAATCCGGTGACAGTGGAGTGGATTCAGGAAAAGATCGCGGCCCTGCTGAAAACCGGGGTGGGGGCCATCA
Organism: Luteolibacter sp.; assembly: GCA_039915545.1. Taxonomy (GTDB): domain Bacteria; phylum Verrucomicrobiota; class Verrucomicrobiia; order Verrucomicrobiales; family Akkermansiaceae; genus Luteolibacter. Next base: position 6,210 of record JBDSNC010000129.1, on the reverse strand, counting down.
AGGTGGATTTCGGCGAAGCCGCGCCGCTCAACGGAGTCTACGCCTCGGGCCGCAGCGGGTTCTACGAGCACAATCTCTATCCGCTACGCTATAACAAGGCCATCGCCGACGTCACCCGCGAGACCACCGGAGAGAACATCATCTGGGCGCGCAGTACCTGGGCCGGCAGCCAGCGCTATCCGCTCCACTGGGGCGGCGACGCGGAGGCGACGGACAGCGGCATGGCTGCGGAGCTGCGTGGCGGGCTTTCCTTCGGCCTCAGCGGGTTTTCCTTCTGGAGCCACGACGCGGGCGGCTTCGTCGGCAAGGCGAGCGAAGACCTCTACCTCCGCTGGCTGGCGTTCAGCGTGTTCACCTCGCACAGCCGTTGCCATGGCATGGCCCCGAAAGAACCGTGGAACTACAGCCCGGAATTCATGGAGAAATTCCGACGGATCGTGGGACCCCGCTACCGCCTGATGCCCTACCTCTGGGCCCAGGCCCACGACAGCTCGGCCCGCGGAATCCCGATGCTGCGCAGCCTTTTCTTCGAATTCCCCGGAGATCCCGGCTCGTGGAAGGTGGATGACGAATATCTGCTCGGCTCCTCGTTGCTCGTCGCGCCATTGATGCACGAGGGCACGAAACAACGCGCCGTCTATCTGCCGCCGGGCCGTTGGACGGACTATCAGACTGGCAGTGTCTATCAGGGTGGCTGGCAGGAAATCACCGCTGCGGATCTGCCGGTCGTGCTGCTCGTCCGGGACGGCAGCGTGATCCCCCACATCGGGCTGGCGCAGTCCACCTCACAAATGGATTGGTCGAAGCTGGAGCTGGCTGTTTACGGTGTTGATCCGGCCGCGGCCGCAGGACTGGTGGCGCTGCCGGATTCCAAGGAGGCGGTGAAGATCAGCCTCGTCCGGGACGGCGCTTCCTTGAAACCGGTTGCGAACGCTCTCGACAGCAAGGTTTCCTGGAGCATCCGCACCGTCGGAGAACCCTGATGCGAACACGCCGCGCCGGGCTTTACACATGGGGATTCAACCGAGCAACATGTTGCCAATGAGGACGGCGTTTCTTTTTCTGGCATGGGTGATGGTTTCCTGGCTGCCCGCGCAGGCCCGCGAACCTATCACCAATATCGCCGCCATTCGCGCGCTTACTCCCGAGGAGGCGGCTTCAGGGTTTCCTGTCCGCATTCGTGGCGTGGTCACCTTTTCCAAGCAGCAGAAGATCACCTTGTTCATCCACGATGGCACGAATGGTATTTACGTGAACCAGAATTCTCTGGGAGACGCTGTGTGGCCCGAGCCTGGTGACAAGGTTGAAGTCTCAGGTATCACCGGAAATGGAGTCTTCGCTCCCGTCATCCGCAGTGTGCCGGAAGTCAGTCCGGCGATCCGGATCCTGGCCAAGGGCGCTCTTCCAATTCCCAGAGCCGTAGATGGAGCGGAACTTTTGAAACCCGGGCTTGATTGCGATTGGGTGACGGTGGAGGCCGACGTGACTGATGTCATGATTGACGGGGAGGATCTGGTGATCCAGTGCCGTGCCGGCTCGTGTGATTTTCACGTGTTGATCACAGGCCCGTTGCCTCCGGATCTGGAAGTGCCATGGGATCTGGCGGATCGGCGGGTGCGCATCCGGGGCGTAGTGGCCACGGTCTTCAATACCAACCGCCAGATGACGCGGCGGTTCCTGCGGGTCAACTCGCCGGCGGATGTCGTACCACTGCCATCCACCGAACCTCAGCAGGAGGCGCGTCTGGTGGATTCGTCCCAATTGTTGCGCCTGGATGGCCCCGGGCCGAACGACCGTGTGAAGGTGCAAGGCGTGGTGACTTTCGACATGCCGGGGCGCGGCGTGTTTCTACGGACCGATGGAGGCGGATTGTGGGTTCAGACCGCGCGTGGTCCCCAAACCCACCCGGGAGAAGTGGTGGAAATCGAAGGCAGACCACGATCCGGCAGGATGAGACCGTTCATCCACGCGTCCGTCGTTCGTGTGACGAGCAAACTGCCAGCGCCGACCCCGGTCAACCGCAGCGCGGTGGAGTTGCTAGATACGCGGTTTGACTCCGAACTCGTTTCCACCGAGGCGGAACTGCTCAACATCTTCCGCGGGGCCGATGGTACCACCTTCGAGTTGCGTGATGGCACGGTGGTGTTCCGAGGCTGGCTGGATCTGGCGAACGGCCTGCCGCCCGATCTTCTGCCAGGCTCGAAACTGAAAGTTTCCGGCATCGCGCAGATTTCCGCATCTGCGGAATATTCTCCGATGCAGGTGGAGGACAAGCTGTTGCTCCGGCTCCGTGCTCCGTCGGACCTGGTATTGCTAAGGCCTCCGCCATGGTGGACGCCGCAGCGTCTGGCATGGGCCTTTGCGTCCATCCTCGTCCTGTTGGTGGCGATCTATCAGCGTTCGCGCCTGCGTCGGAAGCGCAGGCTGGAATCCCAGCGCAGGTCTTTCGAGGCCGTGCTTGCGGAGCGGGGCCGCTTTGCCCGTGAGATTCACGATTCTCTCGCACAGGGACTTACCTCCATTTCGTTGCAACTCGAGTGCGTTCGCAACCAGATCACCGACTCGCCTTCGAAGGCCTCCGAACATCTGGAAACCGCGCGCGAGTTGGTCCGTGACAGCATGCGCGAGGCCCGGCGCACGATCTGGAATCTTCGCCCGCTCGCTTTGGGAGAGGCTGACCTTGCCTCCGCGCTCCAGAAATACGCGAACGATCTCACCCGCGATACCGAGATTTCATGCCAGCAGCAAATCGAGGGCTCGCCACGGCCATTGCCACAGGAATACGAAAACGCTTTGCTGCGCATCGGTCAGGAATCCCTCACGAATGCCGTGCGTCATGCCGCGCCGCGGCGCATTCTGGTGCGCCTGCGCTTCGGGGACGGCTGGGTGACTTTGGTCGTCAAGGACGACGGCCGCGGATTTGATGTCGCCGTCCGCGTGGGGAAAGGCTATGGCCTGACTGGCATGCGGGAACGCGTCGAGGTGTTGGGCGGAAGCTTGTCCATCGACAGCCGCGCAGGCGAAGGCACCGAAGTTTCCGTTACTCTTCCCATATGAAAAATTCCATCAGGATATTCCTTGCCGATGACCACCCCGCATTGCGGGCCGGGCTCGCCGCCATTCTCAACAGCCAGCCTGACATCGAAGTGGTCGGCGAGGCCGGGTCGGGCCGCGAAACCTTGGAGTCCGGCATTGCCGCGGATGTTTACATCGTCGATCTGCGCATGCCGGAAGGCGATGGCGTTCACGTGATCCGCCAACTGAGAGAGCGGGATTCCGAATGCAAGGTGCTTGTTCTAACGACTTATGACAATGAGGAGGACGTCTTTCGCGCCTTGGAAGCAGGTGCCCGGGGCTACCTGCTCAAGGACACGACCAGCGAGGAACTCGTGGCGGCCATCCACCAGGTGCATGCGGGCGAGCGCCATATGTCGCATGCCATCGCCTCGCGCCTTGCTGACCGCCTCGTCCGGCCCACCCTCACCCCGCGGGAGTTGGATGTGCTTCGTCTCGTGGCGAAGGGCCGGACCAACAAGGAACTTGCATCCGCCATGTTTGTTTCCGAAGAAACCGTGAAGAGCCACATGAAGGCTCTGTTCCAGAAGCTGGGCGTTCATGACCGCGCCGAGGCGGTTTCCGTTTCCCTGAAACGCGGCATCATCCGGCTCTGACGGTTAGCCCGCCAACCGGGGAGGGGAGGTCGGGAAAATCAAAACCGGGAGCAATGGCAAGCCACTGGATTTCCTGCCCGTGAATATCGGATCCGATGAAAATCCGGGCTGCGGTTGGATATTCGCGAAAACGATGCAGCGCCGGTCACTCCCAAACCGCGGCTATGGCAACCAGCAGCCGATCTGCCAGGATTCCGAAGGGCTTGGGACTTTTTTCGGGTATGGGTTGGCGGATTCCCCAGTGCGACGGAATCGGACGGTTCCTCGCCGCCATTACTCACCCGTTCGGGGGGTGTGAAAACCCCTCTTCGATGAGGTGGCCCGGACGAGCAAATTATGGTGATATGATCGCCACGTTGCTTTCGGACGCCTCCGGCATTTCAGCCTGGGGTTCCGGATCCTCCCATAACAAAAACCAAATTCGCAATCATCCAACATCCAATGAAACAAACAAAATCAAAATCCAGGACGGTTAATGTGTTATCTGCTGCCTGTGCGGTGCTTGGTATGTCTCCTACAGCTTTTGGAGCTCTTTACTCCGAGTCCTTCGAATCCGGTACCCTCAGCGGCTGGAACGCGGGAACCCTCAATGGTTCCACCACCACCGTGAACACGGATCTCGCCTCACAAGGCATCTACGGTACCATGAACACGTTCACGGTTCCCTCGACGTTTGCCGGATACACGGTGGTCAATATTCTTGATAGGGATGCCCGCTCTTTTTTGGATTCGGAGACGGCAACTATCAGCGCGGACGTTTATTCCAATTGGGCGAACCCTCAGGGTTGGGGCGTTTATGACAACAGTATCAAACTTGTCCTTAATTATGAGGGCGGTTATCAGGTTCTCAACGCGACTTCCGGCAGCTTGGTCAACGGGAGTTTCACCTCACTTAGTTGGGATTTGACTCCGTGGGCGGCCACGATCACGAATTCCGGACTCAGCTATTCCTCTATCGGTTTTTCTTGGAAGCTCGGAACTTACGCGGACAATGGAACGGAAAACGGCACACAGACTCTCGCCATCGACAACATCCAGGCGGTTCCCGAATGTGGGGCATTCGCGCTGCTGGGCCTCGGTGGCATCGGTTTCCTGGGTTTCCGGCGTCGCGCCGCGTGTTGATTCGGTAATCCATTCGGAAGCCATCATCCGTCCTGCTTCCGGGCTTTTGCCGGATGGGCGTTGTTCTTCGCAGGAAGCGCTGATCACCCGATGTCTCCCGTAAACCGGCAATTTTCAAACCGAAAACTGCCGGTTTTTTCGTTTGAAAATGATTGGGTTTCCACGTGCGGCGGCGAGGGGCTGAGCACTGCGGTTTTGCACGATGAACGGAATGGGATGACGGAGACGATCCGATGCTGCCTTTTTGTGATTCATGAATCAGGTTGCTATCGAAATTCATTCGGGAGACGTTTGACGCCGCCGACTGAATACCTCGATAAAATGCGCTAATGTCCTGCCTGTGCTTTGATAGAACCGTTCCCACTTTCGGTCTGTTTAGCCAGACTGGGAGCAATAGCATGGCCGACGTTCCAAACTCATGGCGATTTGCCTTTTTCTCGTCGCTTGCTGCAAGCGCGAGGCCTGAGTTGCCATATAATGGAACGTGCCCTGTTCACCTTAAAAGCCACAGAATTACGACAGTTTGCTGTTTGGAATGACGTTTGTTTCTGCTCTTGACGGTGATGGGGCCAGTTTCGAAAAATCCGAACTCATGAGTGTGACCGAATCAACCGGGGCTGCCGGACCCTTCGTTGTGATGGGGGTTTCCGGCTGCGGCAAGAGCACGGTGGCTGCTTTGCTGGCATCGGGCGCGGGTGGCGTTTTTCTGGATGCCGACGATTTCCATCCGGCGGAAAACAAGGCGAAAATGGCTGCGTCGATCCCGTTGACGGACGAGGACCGCTGGCCGTGGCTCGACGCGTTGAATGTGGAACTCAGGGCTCGCAGTGAAGGCGGACAGACCGTTTTTCTCGCCTGCTCCGCGCTGCGTGAGGTCTATCGGAGTCGCCTCGCCGCCGGGTTGCCGGGGCTGCGTTTCATCTATCTGAAAGGCCCGAAGGAGCTGATCATCGGCCGCCTGCAAGGCCGCGAGGGGCATTTCATGCCGCCGGCCTTGCTGGCAAGCCAGTTTGCGATTCTCGAGGAACCCGCGGACGCGATCGTCGTTCCAATCGAGATGCTCCTGGAGGAAATGGTGCGTGTGATCCTGGCTGAATTGAGTCTGCCGGAGGAGGGGAGTGCCGGCTTCGGCGCGGCGGCGGTGACTTGATTTTCAATAGAGTTTGCAGAAACCGGGATTGGAGGACGGGGGAAGTCGGCTAGCCTGAAGATCCGTTGTCTTGGAAACCCACGTTCATCCGGCAGGGAAACCCAACCGCTGCAAACTTTCGATAGCCGGACATCCGTCCTCCTCCGATGAGATTTCTGAAAATCCCGCATCTCCTCAACTTTCTCCCCCTAACGACACTCGTCGCCCAAGGGCAGACTCCCGCGTTTCCCGGGGCGGAGGGCTTCGGCCGCCTCGCCAGCGGCGGGC
>JBDSNC010000110.1:0-18125 GCA_039915545.1 Luteolibacter sp. | reverse complement strand
TGTAGGAATCGTTGTATTGGAAGACGACGTCGGCGAAAACGTCGTCTGTGGTTTTCTTGCCGTCGTAGTCGAGTTCGATCTGGCGCTTGCCGTGAAGCACGATCGGATCATCGTGGATGACCGTCTTGTTTTCGCCTAACTGGACCACGAACTCCTCGATGCCCTTTGCGTAATAGAAGGTGGCCTTCTTCAACGACTCGGGACGCTCGTCCTCAAGGTCGATGATGAGACCAGGGTTAAGGAAGGCCAGTTCGCGGAGGCGGGTGGAAAGGCGGTCGAACTTGAACTCGATGGTATCGACGAAGATGGTGGCGTCCGGGAAGAAGGTGATCATCGTGCCGGTCCTGCCGGGATCGACTTCGCCGATGACGTGCAACGGCTGCGTTGTCTTGCCGCGTTCAAAGCAGATCAGATGGACTTTACCGTTCCGCATGATTTCGGCCTTGAACCAGTCGGACAGGGCGTTGACGCACTTCGCGCCGACACCGTGAAGACCGCCGGAATACTTGTAGGCGCCTTGTCCGAATTTTCCTCCGGCGTGGAGGTTGGTTAGGACCAGTTCGACGGCGGGCATGCCGAATTTCTGGTGCATGTCCACCGGAATGCCGCGGCCGTTGTCGGCGACGGAAACGGAGCCGTCGACGTGGATCGCAACCTTGATCCGGCTGCAATAGCCTGCCAGGTGCTCGTCGATGGAGTTGTCCAAAACCTCGAAAACACAGTGGTGGAGACCGCGCTCGTCGGGGTCGCCGATGTACATGCCGGGGCGCTTGCGAACCGCGTCGAGGCCTTCCAGCTTGTCGATTTGGGCGGCATCGTAAACCTGGGCTGCGGCAACCTGCGTTTCAGCTTTCTGTGGATCGATCGGAGTCTCGGACATGGTGGGGCCAGAGGGTCCGAAATCCTCCCCGTGGAGACAAGGAACTTCGTCAGGAAAATGATCTTTTTTTCAGAGCTTTTTTTGCAACGTAACAAGCTTAAAGTCAGTGTGTTAAGTGGCAATTATTTGCCGATCCAATCCTGCAAAAACCACGCCACGGCAAGGCAGGCGGAAAAGGCCAGAATAAACATCGTGATGACACCCAGACTCTTCGCAGTTTCCCTCCGTTCCAAATGTTCCTGATCCACAATCATGTCGGCTGAAATCCGGCCTTTTCGAGTGCCTGATCGAGCGTTCGAGGTGCCCGATGAGTGGTGGGATTTCACCGGGAAGTTCTCCTTCTGAACAACCTCGGCAGCGGGTGTCAGGGCTGGGGCGCTCAGGATTGTTCCGCAGGACGGGCATGGTCCGTTGACTCCGGCCAGCCTGCGCGGTACCGACAGTGGTCTACCGCAGCTTTGGCAGGTGAAGAAGATCGGAGACTCGTTTGAGTCACGCAGCCGTGCGGATTCGGGAATCACAAAGGATTGAACGTCCGCGGGCTCGCGAACTCAAGGAGGAAGATCGTTCTGCGGCGGGTGTCTAGGAGTTCATTCCAAGGCATTCTCGCTGCCAATTGAGAAGGACATCCGCAGGTTGGGACTCTCCGGCGGCGATGTTTTCCAAGACCGCGCGCGGTGCGATCAGCGAGCCCTCGATGTCCAGTGTGGCAGCCGTGTCCTCGCGGGCCTTGATCAGTTGGTCCACCTTGCGCTCGAAATCGCGGTCGCGCTTCCTGCGTTTGCCGCTGGGGCGTTCCGGCCACTCTGATTCCGCGAGCTGTTCGACGGTGGAGAGGGCCGCACGGAAGCGTTTCACACGGTCGGGGCGGAAATGATTCGGCAGGGCGATGTTTTTTCTGGCTGCGAGATCGATGCTCCATTCGAGAAGCTGGCGGTTCGGGGCGACCATGAAGGACGGCCTGTCCCAGGCCTTCGCCTCGCCATCACGCCATTGCCAGAGGGCCCGGAGGCAGGCGAGGCCGTAGGGTTCCAGCTTGCCGGATCCCTGGACGCGCCAGTTCTCCTCTTTTGAATCATCGCGATCCAGAACTTTCTGACGGGCGGCGAGGCAGCTTTCCTCGAACCAATCGTAGCGGCCCTTTTCCTTGAGGGCGGCGACGATCATATCGCCCATTTCCAGAAGGTAGTGCACGTCGTTGAGCGCATACTCGATCATTTTTGGAGAAAGAGGGCGCTTGCCCCAATCCGCTTTCTGGGAGGACTTCGAAAGCTCGACACCGAAATACTGGCTGACCAGATCACCGAGTCCGAAACGCCGGACGCCCAGCAGCCGTGCTCCTATCTGGGTATCGTAAACGACAGCGGGCAGATCCCCGAACTGGCGCTTGAACATCGTCATGTCGTAGTCGGCACCGTGCATCCAGACCGTGGCTTCCGCCAGATAGGAGCCTAGAGCGGAGAGATCCTCGATCGCGAGCGGATCGATCAGCACACACTGGCCTCTTACGGCGAACTGGATGAGGCAGAGAGATTCCCGGTAACGATGAAGGCTGTCGGCTTCGGTATCGATCGCGCAAACAGGCACTCCCGAAGCCGGGATGATGGATTCAAGGTGGTGGATGAGCCTCTCTGTAGTGTCTATCATGTCTGCGGTTGCCAGTGGGCCGACTCGGGAAGTGAGGGAACCGCCCAATTGAAAAAAGAGAGTTTTGCCGTGATAACAATGCCGGCGGGCATTATTTCTTGGTGATCTTCACGCGGTAAAGGTCGCTCGCGGTGCCGGGAGGCTGAACCGGGGTACTGATGAACGTAAGGGGATCGATGACGGATCTTTTGCTTTCCACCCGGATCTGCGCTTTGGCCTGTTCCCGTTGGCTTCCCGGCAAGGCACCAGCGGCGATTCTCACCCGTCTGACGCTCCAATCGGCATCGCTGGTCATGACCTGCCAGGTTTTACCGAAATCCCGGCTGCGCTGGACGGCGTATACGACATCGGGAATGGTTTCCAGTTTTTCGTCAACGGTGAATCCGAAATAGGCGGCACGGACCAAGCGAGGCTGATTGGGCAGTGTGACGTCGTTGTTGAAGACATCGGGGTGGATTATGGCGAACGGAGGGATGGGAACGCTGGTATTGTCTTCGGCCCGGCTGTCCAGAATCCACTCGGTCAGGTTGTTGTATCCGTCCTTGTCGAAGTCGGCGAGGAGGTCGGCGCTTCCGCTCAGATTCTCGAAGGAAAGTTCGGCGTATTCGGAGTAGCGGTTCACGACCACCACCGGGATCTGGAACCGTCTGGTCGAATAATCGTAGGAGACGCCACCGGTTTGGAAGTTACGATCCAGCTCCAACTCGACCATCGCGCGGGTTCCGCTCGGAAAGATCGGAGGAAGCGTGATGGAAGTGACGTAAGGATTTTTCATCAGGATCCGAGGATCGTTGCCGGTCAGGAAGCCGGGGAAAATCGACTGAGGCACGAAGTTGTCATCGTCATACAGATCGAGCGCGGAATTCGCTTTGTTGGGATTGATCATCACCCGCATGGAGAAGTAGAGACTGTCCACTTGTGCGAAGACGTTGGATGGGGTGAGGCCCTTCCAGGTGATGATGTTCGGCTTGCTGTAGCTGAGCTCCACAAAGCCATTCTTGCTCCAACTCCTCGAGTCATCAAAAGTGAAATCGAATCCGACCTTCTGTTTGTTGATGGTCTGAAGGCCTTCCGCCATCGGGTAGATCACGGTGGAAAGGGCTGCCTTGAGGTTCGGGTAATGCAGACGTGGAAGTATGTAGTGATAGACGCCGGGAACAATCTCCGCTTCAAACTTGTCCCGTTGTTTTGCTCCATACATCCGGGCATTCGTGTAGCGCGAGATGATGTACTCGCTGACATCGGTGGTGTGCAGATTGTAGTAAAGGGCAAAGCTTCCGTCAGCGAAGCCCTTCGACGGCCTCTTCAGATCGGACGCAGGAGCAGCAGCAAGATAGACCAAGTCCGGACGACGTGGCTCGATGATGATCGCGGGAATCACACTCGTGACCCAGTAATAACGGATGCCGCCGGTGGCAAACGCGCCGTCGATGTTTCCGAAAAGCAGATAAGCCGTCGATCCGCCGGGGCAGGGATCGAGAGGGACGTTTGGTGGCCAGTAAGCGGACCGTGCGCATCCGCCGACGTAAATTCCGTCTCCATCGCTGATGTCCACGTTGAAGGTTCCACCGCGGAAATTCGTGCCCTTTTTGCTGGTTCGGTAGGTCTTGTCTGTAGCAAGAGTCAGGGAGACTTGGGCCGAAACCGGGAGCACCGTTGTGGCGACCAAGGCCGAAATCAGAGGCAAAGAGAGGGTTTTGAGGCGAATCATGGCTGGACGATGGAACGGGTGAATGGACCTGACAAGAGGAATTTCGAAGGTTTTTGGGTAAAAATATTTACTTTGTGCTTACTTATCAATTAGATCACCCGGAACGACGATGCTTGTTCCGGAGTGAGTTCGATAAACTGCCAAGGCAATCCATGAGCGTTCAGATCCGCCATGAAATGGTCGGGATCCAATTGCTCAATGTTCCAAACTCCTGCCTCGCGCCAAAGTTGCGCGAGAATTTGCTTCGCGCCGATCATCGCGGGTACTCCGGTGGTGTAGGAAATCGCTTGGGAGCCGACTTCCGCGAAGCACTCCTCGTGGTCGCAGATGTTGTAAATGTAGATTGCTTTCGGTTTTCCGTCCTTGAGTCCGGTGATGACGTTTCCGATGCAGGTCCTGCCTTTGGTGGATTGGCCGAGGTCGCCGGGATTCGGCAGGACGGCCTTGAGAAATTGAAGGGGTACGATTTCCACACCGTTGTAAATGACCGGGTCGATACGGGTCATGCCGACGTTCTGGAGCACTTCGAGGTGCTTCAAGTAGTTGGTAGAGAATGACATCCAGAATTGCGCGCGCTTGATGGTCGGGATGTGTTTCACCAGCGATTCCAGCTCCTCGTGGTACATCCGGTAGATTTCGTAGGTGCCGACGCCATCCGGGCAGGTGAACTCCTGGTGTTTCGACATCGGAGCGGTGGCGACAAATTTCCCGTCCTCCCAGTGACGGCACTCGGCGGTGACCTCACGGATATTGATCTCAGGGTTGAAATTGGTGGCGAAGGCCTTGCCGTGATTGCCGCCGTTCACGTCGATGATGTCGAGCGTGTGGATTTCATCGAAATGGTGCTTGAGCGCCCATGCGGTGTAAACGTTGGTCACGCCGGGGTCGAAACCGGAGCCGAGAAGAGCGGTGAGCCCGGCTTTTTCAAATTTTTCCTGATATGCCCACTGCCACGAGTATTCGAACTTCGCCACATCGAGCGGTTCGTAGTTCGCCGTGTCCATGTAGTCGCAACCGGCGAGCAGGCAGGCGTCCATGAGGTTGAGGTCCTGGTAGGGGAGGGCGACGTTGATCAGCAGTTTCGCTCCGGTCTTGCGGATGAGCGCGGCGGTTTCTTCGGCGTTGTCCGCGTCCACCTTGGCGGTGGCGATGGTGCGGCCGGTGCGCTTTTTCACTTCCCCGGCGATGGCGTCGCACTTTGACAGTGTGCGGGAGGCGAGGGTGATTTCCCCGAAGACTTCAGGAACCATGGCGCATTTGTGGGCGACGACGCTGCCGACCCCGCCGGCTCCGATGATGAGAACGTTATTCATGATGAGATGAGGCACAAGGGGTGAGAGAATCCCGGCCCGCTGGCAAGAAATTCCCCGTGACGACTGGGAATCTTTACCGGATTTTTCCGACAACTTTTCTGTCGCACGGCGTTTTCATCCCTGAAAGGCTGTCGCCAGACGAAAAAACAACCGTTCTCCATGAAAATTACCAACCCATCCTCCCACCTCCGCCGCAACGCTGGTTTCACGCTTCTCGAAATGGTCATCGTGCTTGGCATCATCGCCATGATCCTCGGTGGCGCGATCTTCGCCATGAAAGGCATCCAGGACGCTGCCAAGCTCAAGCAGGTGGACGCCGATTTCTCCAGCTACTCGAACGCGCTTTCCGCCTACAAGCTCAATGCCGGCTCCTACCCCACCAGCCAGCAGGGCTTGAAGGCGTTGGTTGAAAAACCCACCACCACCCCTGTCCCACGCCGCTGGGTGCAGGTCATGACCAAAACCAATCCCGATCCTTGGGGCAGCGAATATGGCTATAAATTCCCCGGCAAGAAGCGGGCCAATGAATTTGAAATGACCAGCAACGGCCCGGACGGCTTAGCCAACACCGCAGATGATCTCAGCAGTCAGGACGAATAACCGTTCGCGCGGTTTCACGCTTCTCGAAATCGTCATCGTGCTGGCCATCGCGGCCATGGTCATGGGTGGCGCTGCGGGATTCATGGTCTACTCCTCCGACGAGCGCGCCCTGCGTGACGTCTCCGGGCAGATTGAGCTCCTCGCCAAGCGTGCCCGCACCACTTCCATTCTCCAACAGACACCGTATGCGCTCGAATTCCGCCCCGGCATCGTCCGCATGCTGCCACTCGCGGAGGCCGGTGAGATCGACAAAAAATACGGGAAAAAACAAAATCTCACCGCATCCGTCGATGAGGACCGCCAGGTGAACATCCGCGACGAGATGAGCCTCTCCATCCGCCGCTGGAATTCCGACAAATGGCTGAGTGTCGGGAAAAACTCCATTCACATCTGGCGGTTCGATCCGGACGGCCTCTGCGAACCCGTTTCCCTCCGCCTCTCGCTCGATAAAAGCTGGATGGAGGATTCCTATCACCCCCTCACCGCCACGATTCGCGATACGCAGCTCGAAGCCCGATGATCCAGCACGCCCATCACCCCAAGCGCGGATTTCTTCTCTTTGAGATGATTCTGGCACTTGCGGTTTTCAGCATCGCCGCCACGGCGTTTGCAGTCGCGCTCAAGCGGATGGCCAATGTTGCCTCGCTTGCCCAGAGCGAGCTGCGGATCACCCGTATTCTGGACAGCGCGTTGGATGAAACGCTTTCCATTCCGACCATGGAGGAAGGCGTCACCACCACCGAGGTTGGCGAGACCGGCATCGAGATCGAGACCACCATCAAGCTGATGGACGATCTGGAAAATGAGGAAGGTCAGCCTCTCCAGCAGATGTATTCCATCACCCTAAACGCCAAGTGGTTTGAAAACGGCGAGTGGAGGGAACGCCAGGTCGACACCTGGCGCAACGGCAACATGTACCAGCAATGATCACGAACTCTGCCAGACCCCGCGTCACCGGATTCACGCTGCTTGAGCTCGTGATCGCGTTGGCTTTGCTCTCCATGTTGGTCGGGATGGTGTTCGGCACGGCGAAAACCGCGTTGTCTTTGGGAAACACCATCGTCGAGACCCAGAACGAGGAAATGCTCCATCAGGCGTTTTTCGAACTCCTCAGCCAGCGGTTTTCAGCGCTTCCGGGAAACACCCGCCTCGATCTGAAAGTGCAGGACTCCGGCTCGCATTACATCTCGGATCTCACGCTGCAGAACGTCCCGCTCAGTTTCACCTGGGGAGGGCAGCCAAGGATCGCCAAGGCCATCCAGCTTTCCACCGTGAAGCGCCGCAGCGGTTACCTCGACATCGTTCTGAGATACTACGAAAACGAAATTCTCGAGGGCTCAGCCTCCACTTTCAAGACTTCCGCCGGAGACGAAAAGCCGATGGCGGAAATCGTCCTGTTGGAAGACGTCGCCTACTTCGAGTGGCGTGTGCTCGACGGTCGCTCGATGGAATGGCAATATGACTGGGACATCCAGGGCCGCCTTCCACTGCAAATGGAACTCACGATGGCCATCGGTGCCAAGGGCCAGGAAATTCGCCAGGTATTCTGGATCCCGCTGAAGGGAAATCCGGAAGTCCTCATCCGCCAAACGATTCAACAAGCCGCGAACGAAAGCAATGGTGCCGGAGGAGGCAACGGCGGCGGTAACGGAAACAACGGTGGCGGAGGTGGTCCTGGTGGAGGCGGCGGACAAGGCGGCGGAGGGCGTGGTCCTGGCGGCGGAGGAGGCGGCGGCGGGCGTGGGCCCGGCGGTGGTGGTCCGGGTGGCGGTGGCCCAGGTGGTGGTGGCGGCGGTCCTCGCAATTAAAAACCATGAGAATCTCCATCCACAGCAACCGGAAATTCCGTGGCGTCGCCCTGATGGCGGTGCTGTGGCTGATCGCGATCCTGTCGATGGCGTGCATGGTATCCTTGCGCGTCATTTCCTTCGACATGGAGCTGGCCTCCTCGAAAATTCACGGCTCGCGCGCACGCCAGGTGGCCGAAATGGGCATCGCGATCGGCTCGAATCAATTGGTAAAGCGCTCGGATCCGATACTCCGCCGCATGGACGAGGCGACGGGCGAGGGTTTTGAGGTGAAGGTCATTTCCGAAGGCGGCCGTTTCAACATCAACTACGTCATTTCCACTGGCGACAAGGCGCTGCTCAAATCCATCTTCGTCAGTTGGGGCCTCGAATTGGAAGACGCCCAGAAAGTCACCGACTCGCTCGTTGACTGGGTGGATGCCGATGACAACGAGCAGCTCAACGGCGCCGAGAAAAAATATTACGAGAAGGAAGGCCGCATCAACCAGCCCTTCAACCGGCCGTTTTACGACCTCAACGAGATGAGTCTCGTCCGTGGCATGGATCTGGTGGAAGAGGTCCGGCCGGATTGGCGGAACTGGTTCACCATCTGGAGCGGCGGGAAGCTGGACCTGAACGACGCGTCCGCCGAACTGATCGCCGCTGCTGCGGAAGTCCCCGTTGACCAAGCGGATATTATCCCGGAAACCGTCCGAGGCACCGATGGCGAGCGCGATACGACTGACGATGTTCCTTTTCAAAACGCAGCGGATGCGTTTAAGGCATTGGGCGTCGATGTTGACGCCCGTCCGGATATTTCACAGCGCTTCACCGTGAACGACACCACCACCCGCATTGAAAGCCTTGGTCAAGCGGAAGGCTCGAAGCGCAAGATCACCGTTATTGTCCGCAACCGCACCGGAAAACCGGCCCTCCTCGAACGCACTGAAGAAATCATCCCGTGAGCAAAACTACTGAACACGTTCTTCTCGTCCCCGGCGAATCCGGGTGGGAAATCTGGACCGGCCCCAGCGCCACCGAATTCACCCTGCACAGTGCCACCTCCATCGAGCGTGCCGGCGATCTCACCGATCTCCCGAACGGCGATCTGCTGCTGCTTTTCCCCGTGAAAGCCATCACCGCCGTGCCGATGCGCGTGGCCAGCGACGATGACGCGCTTTTCCCGGATCTCGCCGCCCTTCATGCGGAACGCCTCGGCCTCCGCCCTGACCCGATGGCTGGTCAGCTCACCGATATTTTCGTCATCGCCCGCGAGGCGGAAAACACCGCGCTCGTCTCGATCCTGCTGCGCGCTCCGGGTGAAGGCGAAATGCCGCCGCGCGGACCGAAGAGCTTCGATATTTCGCCGCGCGCCTATCCGCTGATTGGCGAAACGATCGCCCTTTGGAAGGAATTCGGCCGCTGGGTTTTCGCCCTCACCCATCAGGGGAATCTCGTTTATTGCCAGGCGACTTCGGTTGGCTCCGGCAGCCCGGATGACAATCTCACCCGGGAAATCCGCCTCGCGCTGATGCAGCTTTCCATGCAGGGCTTGGAAATGGAGCCCAGCCGCATCGTGCTGTGGACGAACACGCCGGAAGTCAGCCACGCGGCGCTTTCCTCGGTGTTCAGACTGCCGGTCGAGGTTTCGCCACGGCCTGCGCCGGTGCTCCCGTCTCCGCTGAGCAAACTCCTTCCGGCCGACGTCCGCGCCGCCCGCCGCGAGGCTCGCAAGCGTCAGAATATCATGATCGGTGCCGCGGCCGTCGCCGTTTTCTACGTGGGGATCATCGGCTGGTTCAGCTACGGACTGTGGAAGGACAACAAGGAAACCAACAACCTTCTCAAGCAGGCCGCCGCCGCCGCTCCCGACAGCGAGGCCTATTCCCAGCACATCGCCAAGTGGGACGAACTCTCCTACGCCATCGATATCACCCATTCCCCGGTCGATATCCTCAAGCGCATCGCTGACTGCATCCCGCCGAACAGTGGCCTGCGCCTGCGCACCGCCGACATCAGCGCCACGGAGATCAAGCTCATGGGAGAGGCTCCGCAACTTGAGGCGACCAACGGCTTCAGCCTGAAACTCACCAAAAACACCGATCTCGCCCAGTTCTCCTGGCAGACCCCGGAGTCCAACCAATCCACCCGGGGTTGGGAGTTTGTTTACACCGCGGATATTCCGACCGTCGAAGGCAAGCCCTAATTTTTTCTCTCACCGACAAAACCCAAACGCCACGGCATTTAAAGGTCAGCGATCCGCATCTTCCCCAGCACTTTTCCGAATTTCTCAATGTCTCCCCGCGAAAAAAATCTTCTCATCTTCTTTGCCGTAGCGGGCTTCGCTGTGATCAATTTCCTAGGCATCAGCTTCTACAACAAGAAGCGCATCGAGGTCACCAACCAGCGCGAACAGGCCCGCCAGAAGTTGGAAATCGCCCGGAACTTCAGCGCCAGCCGCGAGCAGGTCACCGATGAGATGGACTGGCTGGCTGAGCACGAACCGAAGCCGATCGCCAATCAGGACGTCCAGACGCAGCTCCAGAAACTCACCGAAAAGGAAGCGCAGGCTGTCGGTCTCACCATCAAGACCCAAAAACCGTTGCCGACGGATTCCACCGGCCGTTTTTACCATCGCGCCAAAATCCAGATTACCGTCACCGGCAGCGAGGAAGCGCTTTACCGCTGGTTCGACAAACTCAACATGCCGGACCAGTTCCGCATTTCCTCGCAAGTCCGGCTTTCACCCAACCAGCAGGACGACACCAAGATCGACTGCACCGCCACCATTGAGCAGTGGTTCGTCCCCGCCGCGCCGTCCGCCTGAAACGCTCCGGATCCACGATCATGAATTTGAAATCCTCGCTCACTTTTCTGTCCTGCGGCACCCTTCTTACTGGATGGGTTTCTGCGGATGTGCCGAGAAAAGTATCGATTTCAGCTTACTCCAAGTTGTGGACTAATTCCATCTTCACCTCGCCGCGGGCCGTTGAAAAGTCGCAGCCTGGCCCGCAGTTGTCGGATGAATACGCACTTGTCGGCGTGTCTCCCATCAGTGGTGGCTACCGTGTCACCCTCGTGAACAAGAAAAGCCCGGAGCTGCGGACGACGATCGATAGCGACGTTCCGAATAGCGGCTGCAAGATCCTCGCCGTTTCCCGCAATTCCGGCGATCTGCACGGCACCACCGTCACCCTTTCCGTCAGCGGGGTCACCGGCACCTTGGGATTCGACGAGGCATTCCTTGCCCACGTGAATCCGCCGGTGAAGGCGACACCTCCGCCACAAGCCGGTCAAACGCAACATTCGGTCCGTCCGCGTGTTGTTGCGCCGACCAAGCAATGAAACCCAACCTCAAGTTCCGAATTTGAAAACGTCCCTCACTTTTCTTTCCTGCGCCGCCCTCTTCACCGGATGGGCCTCGGCGGAACTGCCGAAGAAAATGCCGGTCGGCCGCTACTCCGGACTTTGGATGAGCTCGCCGTTCACGTCCAAGCCGCCGCCACCCGGCCCGATGGTGGAAGGCAATCCTTTGGAAGATTATGCCCTCATCGGGGTTTCTCCCATCGCCGGCGGCTACCGCGTTTCCCTGATCAACAAAAAGAACCCGGAAGAGCGAGTGTTGGTGGATTCCGACAATCCTGCTTCGAAATTCAAAATTCTCAACGTCACCCGGAAACCTGGCGATCCGCTCGGAACCGTTGTCCGGCTGACTTCAGGCTCCGTGACCGGCACCGTCACTTACGACGAAAAACTCCTTACTTTGGCCGCGCCTGCTGCCAAAGCCGCCGCACCTGGCCAACCGCCACAGCCGGGTCAACCACCGATGCCAGGCCAGCCGCCTAATCCGAACAACCCACAGCGCCAGCCTCGCCCGCGGGTTGTGCCGCCGCCCAGTCCTCAAGGTGCCCCGCAAGGTGTGCCGCAGGCCCAGCCACAGCCACAGCAGATTCCCCAAGTCCAGCAAGGGCAACCCGCTCAGCAAAACAATAACGGCAACCGTCCGGGACGTCGCCGCAACTAATTCTCCAATCTGAAATTCCCATTTTCCTCCATGTCCGTTCCACGCTCCATCACCCTCCTGCTCCTCGGCATCGTTTCCGTGGCGTCCGCCCAGCAACCCGCCGCGGCTCCTCCTGGCGTTCCCGTTCCCCCGGTTCCAGCCGCTGGCGCGCCAGCCGCCCAGCCTCCCGGTGTTCCGATTGCCAACCCGCCTCCGACTCTTGGTGAAACGAAAATCACCGAACCCATCGAGGAGCCGAAGCTCACTGGTGACGCGCTTGCCGGCCTTTATCGGAAATACACCGGTCGCCGCGTGATTCCCACCAGTGCCGCTTCCATCGCCGAGTTCCGTTTTGTTCAGGACGCCAGCCCCAAGGATCCTCTCACCTACGCCCAAGCCGCAGAACTACTGAGGGTCGCCGCCACGCTTGAAGGTTTTGTGTTCGTCCCCCACGGCTCGGATCCGAATCTCGACATCCTCACCGCCAACGGCGGTGTTCGTCCCACCGGTGTCGGTGTGGCCATCTACAATGAAAATGACACGCTGCCCGAGGGCGACGCCGTCGTGTCCTATGTCATGAACCTCAGCTACATCAAGCCAGCCGAGGCCGTGAACACCTTCACCCAGATCATCGGCCAGTTCGGTGCCTATGGTTCCATCGCTCCGGTGGCCAATGCCTCCGCCATTGTGATCACGGAAAACACCACCCTCATCCGCAAGCTCATCGACCTGAAAAAGGAAATCGACAAGCCGTCCTCGCAGGTTGGGACTCGTTTCATCAAGGTGCAATACGCGGACGTCACCGAGATCGCCACGACGTTGACCGATCTCCTCACCGCCCAGCAATCCGCCCAGACCACCGCCGGTATCCAGCGTTCCGACAACGGTGCCGCACCAGCAGCCGGAGCGCCTCCGGGTGCGCCAGCAGCCGCTGGGAGCAGTGGTAGCAGCGAAACCACCCCCGTCCAGATCATCCCTGATCCGCGCACCAACCGCATCTTCGCGATGGGGCGCCCGGTTGACCTGCTCTTTGTCGAAGGTCTCGTCCGCGAGTTCGACGTGGAAACCAGTGAGAAAAACTTCCTGCGCCGGAAGTTGAAATTCCTCACCGTTTCCGAGTTCCTTCCCGTTGCCGGAGACGCCCTCACCCGCGCCTTTAGCGGCACAGGGCCAGGCGGTTCTCAAGGTGGTGCTTCGGGCGGTGGCGCTTCCCAGCAAGGCAATCGCGGCGCGGGCGGTGGTGGACAAGGCAACAACAACCGTCAGGCGAACAACACCGGCGGCGGCCGGACGAGTGGAGGTAGCAACGGAAGCAGCAGTGGTGGGGCCGGCAATGGTTTTGGTGGCGGCGGTGGTAGTGGCGGATCCGGTGGTGGTGTCTCGGCAGGCAATGCCCTCAGTGATCCATCCGTCAGCTCTGCTCCTGAATCGGTCCTCGTCGGTCGCACGCTTCTGGTTGCCGACAACATCACCAACTCCATCGTGGTCCAAGGACCACCGTCCGGTCTTGAGATCATCGAGCGCCTGCTCGACCAGATCGACGTGAAGCCCGAGCAAGTCATGATTTCCACGGTCATCGGTCAGCTCACCCTCAACAACAACACGGAAACCGGAGCTTCCTACCTTTTCAACGGAGAAAACGTCCTTGGCGGCGGTGGCGGCGGTTTCCCCGGTTTTTCACCCGCGAAGGGAGCCACCGCCACGGCGAACAATCGTATTCCCGGTTTTGACAAAACCACGCTCGTCGGTGCCGGACTCCGCGCTTACGGCAAAGTGGGAGATCTGGGCATCGCAGTGAAAGCCCTCCAGTCGAAAACGGATTTCACCGTCCTGTCCAGACCCAGTATTTTCACTTCAAACAACCAGAAGGGCACGATCTCAAGTGGTGAAAAGATCGCCATTCCGACCGGTAGCAACAGCTATGGCTCCACCGGTAACGCCAGCACCCAGATCGAATACCAGGATGTCGTGCTCAAGCTGGAAGTCATCCCGTTGGTGAACTCCGAAAATGAGATCACCATGCAGATCGCTTTGCTTAACGACGAACAGAACGGCACCCAGGTCATCGATGGTGGAGCAGGAAACGGCCAACCGCTCACCGTTCCGAAAATCTCCACCCGCGAGATCCTCACCACCGTCACGGTTCCCAACGAGCAGACCATCGTCCTCGGTGGTCTTATCACCAAGAAGAACGACAAGACCCGCAGCGGTATTCCGATCCTCTGTGACATCCCGCTTCTGGGCCGCCTGTTCTCCACCACCATCGATAACAAGGACCGCAGCGAGCTCATGGTCTTCATCCAGCCCTCCGTCGTGAAAAACGATCGCTCGCTCAATGCCGTGCAAGCGGACATGGACGCCCGCTACGACGTTTCCGGCAGAACCCGCACCTTCGCGGATGGCCCGGGCGTGCTGCCTCCGATCGACTCCATCCCCACCACCGACAAGGGTGGTAGCACCGTCATCCGCCGTTCTGCGCCACTGCCACCGCTGGAAGATCCGGTTCCACCCAACATGATGAAGCCTTCGATCCGTCCGTTCCACCGTCAGTGACCGACTGCGGAAAAAATTTCGGATATTTTTGAACAACGCGTTCACCCCGATGTCCAAGCTCATTGAAGACCGCACGCAAGTTCGCGTTTTCATGTAAGGGTGAACAGCAGTTGTCAGCCTCATACGGTTCGCGGGTCATACCGCGGGTGTGTTGAAGTTGTTCAGCTTGGCCGCCGGGGTGGGTGCTCCGGCGGCCTTTTTTTTGCTCTTTACTGGGAAAAAGGCGTCCAGAGTTTCGCCGTGAGACGGACATTTCTGTCTGTTCTTTCACCAGCCCCCGCCCACCCCAAAAACAGACCGGAATGTCTGTATGACAAAGACGCTCTGATTAATAGACGTCGCGCAGATAGCGCTTTTCCTTCTTCATCTGCGCGATGTAAGCGGCGGCTTCTTCGGGAGTCAGCCTGCCATGGGTCTCGGCCACCTTGAGCAGCGCCTGATCGACATCCTTTGCCATGCGCGACGCGTCGCCGCAGACGTAGAAGGCGGCGCCGTCTTGGAGCCATGACCAGAGCCCGGCTCCTTGTTGCTCCATCAGGTTCTGCACATAGACCTTCTCCTTCTGGTCACGGGACCACGCGAGATCGAGTTTGGAAAGCGTGCCATCCGTCTGATAGGCCGTGAGCTCGTCCTGGTAGAGGAAATCGGTGGTGCTGTGGGGATTGCCGAAGAACAGCCAGTTTTGCCCCTTCGAGCCCGTTGCCTTGCGCTCTTCGAGGAAGGCACGGAACGGTGCGATGCCGGTGCCGGGACCGACCATGATGACCGGAGTCTCGCCCTTCGCAGGCAGGCGGAACGCGCTGTTACTGTGGACGAAAACCCGTGGTGTCGCGCCGCCGCCAAGACGGTCCGCGAGGAAAGTGGAGCAGATTCCGCCACGCTTGCGGCCAAAGCTGTTATAACGGACGATGCCGACGCAGAGATGGACCTCGCCGGGATGCGCGCGCGGGCTGGAGGCGATCGAATAAAGCCGCGGCTGGAGTTTCTTCAGGATGGAGACGAATTCCTCGCCATCGGAAAAATCCGCCGGATGATCCACAACGAGATCGATCAGATCACGACCCCAGCAGAAATCGTCCCAGGCCTTTTTGTCATCACCGGCGACGAGGGACCGCAGGAAAGGCGAGCCGCTTTTCGCCTGCCACTTTTGGATGAGAGATTTGTTCAACGAACCGATGTCGTAGTAGCGGATGAGCGCCTCGCGCAGTGAAACCTCGCCGCCGTCCGGAGCAGGCACGGTGCCGGCTTTGAAGGGTAAGTTGGCGATGATTTCATCGACCACATCGGTGGGGTTGAGCGGATAGACACCGAGCGCGTCGCCGACTTCATACTCCAGGCCGGAGCCATCAAGTGAGAGTGCGACGTGATGGGTCTGTTTGTCGCCGGGGCCGTTCAGGTTGTAATTCGCAACGACGGCGGAAGGGAAGGGGTTTGCTTTGGAATAACCCTCGTCGGCAGGATCCACCGTGGTGGGTTCACCTGCGGGAATCGCGGCTCCGGACGGTGCGAGTGTGGCAACGACGCCGCCGGACCATTCGGCAAAAGGAGCGTCCGCCTCAACATCCACATCGATACGGGAATAAAGACGGTTGGCACCAAGTGCGGCCAAGCGGCTGTCGAACTCGACGCCGCATTTGCAGAAATCCGGGTAGCTGCTGTCGCCGAGTGCGAGCACGGAATAGGAAACGCCTTCCAAACGCGGCGCGGCGTCACTCATCAGCCAGCCATGGAGCTCCGCCGCAGTGTCAGGCGGTTCGCCATCACCATAGGTCGAGGTGATGATGAGCAGGTTCTTCTCCTTTGGCAGTCGGTTGCGGTCGTATGCCGCCATATCATGAAGCTCGGGTTCGAAATTTCCCTTCTTGAGGGTTTTCACGAGCTTCTTGGCGAGGCCCTCGGCAGTTCCCGTTTGCGAACCGTAGATCACAGTGACCGGGACGGAAGGACCGGAAGGCGCAGCCGCCTGATTGCCCTGAACCAGCGCCTTGGTGAGAAAATCGTTGAGCCAGGCGCGTTGCTCCGGTGTGAAGGGGGCGTCATCGGGAAGTTGAATCGGAAAGACCATTGCTCTGAAGGGACAAGAATACCCGACCGCTGTCGGGCGGCGAAACTTGTGGGCGGTCGGGTTGCCGATCAAGCCTGATTCATGCCAATATCATGAGATTCGCTCATGAGTATTTCAGGTTTTTTGATGGGTCCAATTCGAAATCCATCGCGAAATATTCGCCGGTATTCGGCTTGAGATGTTTTTCGACGAACTTGAAATAGAACGAGTCGTCGAGTGTCACCCGCAGCTTTTCGAGCGACTCCACTTCGATCGAGAAAAAGAACTGCCACTGTGATCCAGCGTCGATATTCCGGCCGGACCTTACACTCAGGACTTCCGGGATTTTGAGCAGCAGGCTGCGGCTGGTCCGCACCAGTTCTTCCATTCCGGCCGCATCCACCTCAGGCTTGAGCTGGAAATAAACGACGTGATGGATCATCAGGAGTAACTCAGGATTTCCAGTTCAGCGCGCCTTTTTTCAGGGCGTAAACGTAGGCAAAAACCAGGATTCCCGCAAAACCCGCCATACTGACCAGTGCGATCGGCCCGTCCGTGATGAGATCGCGGAACTGCACGGCCCATGGATACATGAAAACGACCTCGATATCGAAAATGACGAACAGCATCGCCACCAGATAGAACTTCACGGAGAACCTCGGCGAGCCCTCGCCGATCGGCAGCATGCCGCACTCGTAGGCACTGTCCTTGGTCTTGTTCGTCTTGCCGGAGCGGCCGAAAATGATGCTCGAACTGAGCACCGAGACAGCGAATCCCATGGCGATGAGCACTTGGAAAAGAACGGGGAGATAATCTTGTGGCATGGCGGTTCGATGGGCTGGCGCGGCTGTTTTAGAACTCCACGCGGGCCATGGGTAGAAAAAAAACCCGCGTCCTCATCGGGCGCGGGTTTTTTCTAGAAGAATCAATCAGAATCAAGCTTCCTCTTGTGCGGCAGCTTCCTGGGCTGCTGCATAAGCGCTCGATGCTTCGTGAACGCGGGCGGTTCCCTTGTATTCCTTGCCAATCTTTTCAACAAGGCCACGGGTGACCAGGTTTTGCAGCTTTTCATAAGCACGCAGGCGGAGCATTTCTTCTCCACCGCTCACTGCATTGCGGACTTTGAGATTTGCAAAAACTCGCTCGAACAAGTCATTGAAACCAAACACCTTCTTTTCAGAAAGGACACTACAGAGCTCATCTGTCACATGATCAGGAAGGCGACGTGAGAATCGGGTACGTTTCGTAGTAATTGCCATAACGACGCTAAGATACATGCCTTGATGACAAAAGCGACTCAAAAAAACCGGCTGTTATACCGAATCAATATTATTATTTTGCAAGTCCTAATTTTAAGCCTATGCGAAAAACTTGTGAAATCCGTGTAGATGCTGGCTTGACAGGTCGGCGCATTTGTCCACTCTCCGCGTCCCGCCGCGTCGGAAACGTGGTGGACCCCAACTTCCCATGAAAAAGGACCTTCATCCGAAATACAATCCGGTCGTCTTCGTTGACATGACCACCGGCAAGCGTTTCATCAGCCGTTCGACCAAGACCTCCGAGAAAAAGGAAGTCATCGATGGCGTG
>JBDSNC010000028.1:0-19203 GCA_039915545.1 Luteolibacter sp. | reverse complement strand
TGACCTCCGGCCGTGGCCAGTTCTCCATGGAGTTCAGCCACTACGCCCCTTGCCCGAAAAACGTCTCCGACGACGTCATCGCCAAGGCCAAGGCCAAGGAAGAAGCCCTCCGCGCAGCGAAGTAAGCTTCAATCGTTTCAATCGAAACCCGCCGTCCTGAAAATGGGCGGCGGGTTTTTTGTGCCCGGAATCCGGAAACTAGCTCCTTTTCCAGACACCCCATTTCACCTAGCGTAAATCCCGTGACTGAGCCGATCAAAGACCGCTCCCATTGGACCATTCGCAAGTTCAACTCCCATGAAGAACTCCGCTGCCAGCAGGTCAGGGATTGGCAAATGCTCAGCGGCGCGGAAAGACGGAAAGCCGCTTGGGAACTGGTCACCGACTACTGGGTCGGCATGAAAGGAAAACACCCCGATGAACTCCGACTTCAAAGATCTGTTACGAAGCTTCGCCGTGCCGGGGATTGAGGCGGGGCCATGGCGCTTGGCGGAATTGCGATTCGAACTCCTGAAAAAGCCACCCTTGCCCCCGGCAACTCAAAATCGTATCGGTCACCCATGAGAAAGGTCCACTACACGCTCTACCGCGAGGACTCGGACTTCGTCGCCCAATGCCTGGATACGACATCTCCAGCTTCGGCGCCACCGAACAGGAGGCTCTGGCAAACCTCAAGGAAGCCATCGAGCTCTACCTCGAGGACATCCCATCCACCGAAGTCAGCCCGAACATCACCGACGTCACCGTGGGGGATCTCGCCATCGCTTGAATTCCATCCCATGCCCAAGCGCCATTCATCCCAGGATTTCCTCCGCATTCTCACCGATCACGTATTCCAATTCGTCTCTCAATAGGGCAGTTATGTCAGTCAAATGTGATCGCTGCGGAGTTGAGACGAATCTCGACGCAACCTTTTTCAAGGCGCACAAGTCGTTCTCCCGGTCAATCCAGACTTACTGCCCCACCTGCAGGCAGAAGCAGCAGCACTCCGCCACTAAATGGAGTTTTCTTTTGATTCTCGGACTTGGTCTGCTAGGCCTGTGGTTTTTGTTATCCGGTGCCCATGTCGGGATCGGCTGGTGCCTGATCAATCTTTTCTTTTTCCAATTATTTTTGGTGCTGACGATCGTGCCCCACGAATTGGGCCACGCCTGGATGGCTCGTTTGTTGGGGATGCGGGTATTCAAGATTTACATCGGGTCAGGCGAAACGTTGTTCAACTTCAAATTGTGCGGATTTGAATCCGAATTCAAATCGCTGCCGGCCGGGGGCCTGGTTGTGGCCGCCCATCGCACCATCAAGAATCTGCGTGCGAAACAATTCGCCTTCGTCCTCGCCGGTCCTGCCATCAACATTTTGTTAGTTGCCGCGATCTGCCCGCTTCTCGATTCAAATTGGTTTTGGAGCATTGAACCTTTGGGCAATGGGTGGCAGCCTGGGCTGACGTTTTTTTATGCGAACCTGCTGGTGTTGCTGAACAACCTTTGGCCGCATGATGTGAATACTCTGTTTGGTGCCATTCCCTCGGACGGCAAGCAGCTTTTGCAGGCGTTCTTCCTTTCGCCGGAGAAACGGGAACTCCGTCACGCCGCAGGCTTCGTGCTGGAAGCCGCGGTTCTCCATGAAAAGGGGGATTATGAGGGTGGGCGAGGGTGGGTGGAAAAAGGACTGGCACTATACCCTGATAACGAGGCATTGCTGAGCTGGTACGGCGTCATTACGCTCGAGCTGGGAAAATATGACCAGGCGCGCGAGTGCTTCATCCGCCTCCTGAATCGCAAAAACCGGCAACCGTTGATGCGACCCCTCATGTTGAACAACATCGCTTACGCCAATGCGCTTGTCGGTGGAGACGATTTGCTCAAAGAAGCGGACGCATTTTCCCAAGAGGCGATGGCAGCAATGAGCTGGATGCCGGCAATACGGGGCACGCGGGGAACCGTGTTGGTGGCGATGGGGAGATTTGAGGAAGGGCTCCCTTTGCTTCACGAATCGATGTCAGAGGCGACAAGCCCCAACCACAAGGCGAAGAACGCATGTACGATTGCCGAAGCCGAATGTCGTCGCGGCAACCTTTCCGCAGCCCGGATGTATCTGGAGGAGGCCCGCAAACTGGAACCAAGCTGTTCGTTGCTGGACCGTGTTGAATCCATTCTTAACCGTGAGGCGCTGGTCACTCGGTCGTGAATTTCTCAGTCGTCCCTGGATCGGGGCGCGAGGAATGCTCAGCCTCGCCTCTTGTTCGTAGCGGCGTCTGCTCAGCACCTTTAATTAGGGCGTTAGTGTAGTCAAACTCAGGCCCCGATTCAATCATGCCAGCCAGCAACGCTGATATTGAATGAGAAATTATTGGATTCTTCTGGAACGGTTCAATCGGATAAAACACAAAGAATCTGTAAACTGGCAGGTCATCATTGAGATCGAGGATTAGCCGACAGTTCCCGACCCCGAAATCTCCTAAATCATAGGAATTTTTATAGCCTGCATAATCTTCGGTGGCGAACTCCAATGGCATATCCTGCCCAATCGGATGATCAAAGCACGGCTCAAGATTGAGCGAGTTACGTGGTGGCTCTGCGTTTTCCTGTGAAATCGCAAATACTCGTATTGAAGAGTATCTTGAAAAGATTTCGATTAAGTCGTTCGGAGTCCTAGCTGGAAATGTTGTTAAAGAACTTTCCAGTCTAGGCACCAAAACGTGCCTTGGATCACTCGTAAGAAGTTCGTGGAGAGAAGGCATGAGTTTTTTCGCAGAATGTGCGGGGATCAAACCACAGGAGGCGGGGTCACGTCATCCTCATTGTTCCGGGTGGGGTCTTCGAGGAGGGATTGGTTGAAATAGTCTGCGGCACGCTCGGGGTGGGCGATGGTGAGGATGTTTTTGACGAGCTGGAGTTCCAACGCGGTGCGGGTGGTGGCGAGGTTGGCGCGGGCGCGGGCGTGATCGCCTTTGGCTTCCACCTGGCCGACGCGGGCGGTGTTGAAGGTGGTCTTGAGCGCGGTGAACTCGGCGAGCAGTTCGGGGCCGAGTTGGGTTTTGTATTTGTCCTACAACAAATATGCTTGTCTCGTGTAATTTTACCGGTAACTTTTCACTCAGCTTTACGCAACCCATCGTTCACTAACCCGCTTTTCTTCCGTGCATTCACCGTGGCGGCCACCCCGTTGATCATTGACCACTTCCTCGCAGGCAACGACTTACACCTACAGCAGTGACCGCAGAGCGCCCACCTTCCCAATGCAAGACGGGGAGCCCGCACGCTGGAGGATGCGCCCGGAGTCTTCACCGAGATTAACGCCCAACCCAACATAAATCCCTTTCCCCATGCACCGATCCATTCCCGCCGCCTTTTTTCTCTTGAGTCTCGCCGTTCCACTTCCGGCTCAAACGATGCCACTTGAGCAAGCCCAGGCACTTCGTAAGGAGGCGGAGACTGCCGGGAAGGCACTTGATCAGGTCAGCCAAACGGTGGCGACTCCGGAGGTCCGCACGGCCCGGGGGGCAGTGGGCCGGATCACGGATCAGCTCGACAAGTATATCACAGAAATGAAGAGCACGGGGGTGGCCCAAGCTCCGGATGATATTTACCAAGGCGGCAAAAAATACCCGCCGGCGGCGAATGTGCAGATTGATAGCTTCGATGTTCCTGTCGGTGCCACGGTCGTGCATGTTCCTGTCACATTGGACAAACCGAGCCCGAATACTGTCATTGCCCACGTCCGGGTTTTCGATGGAGACGGCGGCCGCGCCAATCCTTCCGCGGTAAAGCCCGTCATTTTCCGCCCCGGCGATCCGCTGACGCAAACCGCAAGTTTCAACGTCCGTGGCATGAGCGAGGGGAGCTTCGTCAGGGCCGGCCAATCGGATGTCCCGGATGGCGGAGAACGCAAGGGCGGGGAAATCCGCATCACCGCCAAGGCGGGCGCGGTCAATGAAGCGGGCGCAAGCGGGCGGGCTCCGCTCCCCTACGCGCCTTTGGGGAAAGAGTGTTATTCCGCAACGGGGCAAACGATCCAATACGACGACAAGGGAGGGCCGAATACTTTTTCCAGTGCGCTCTCGCACGGCCGCACCCAGGTGGGAAATGGCGAAACCGGCTATTACGGCACGGTCGATATGGGTGGATTCGAGCGCAAGCCCGAGGGCCTGGTGCTCTCCTCGCGCCGCCTCGACAAGCCCGTCAGGGTGGGCTCACCGGCAGTCGAGTATCCATTTCTCGCGACGATGCTCTCAGGTCATCGGACGCCCGAGAGCCAATTCAAGTATGGGACTGTCGAATGGGTGGTCAGGATGTCGAATCGCAAAGGATCATGGCCGGCACTCTGGCTCCTGCCGACCAGTGGATGGCCGCCCGAGATCGATGTTTATGAAGGGTTCGGATACAATGACTCCTGGAAATTTCCTGCCAGTCTTTCCACCAACCTTCACGGCGGCCACAACCAGGTCCACACGTTTGCCCGTTCCGCAATGCGGATGAAAATGGATACATTCGGACTCCCCAATACGCTCGACAGCGCGTTTCACACCTTTGCCGTCACGGTCGATAAAGAGTGGATCACCATGTTCATCGACAGCATCGAAACGATGCGCTATGCGAACCCGTTCAAGGGCGAAACCTGGTATCCGCTGACGAATGTCGCTGTCAAAGCAAAGGACGATTCACCGTATAGCGACGGATCCGGCGACATGGTCCTGCGTTCGCTCAAAATCTGGCGAGCCGAATAATGGAGGGAACCCCACGCGCCAGTGGGAGCGCCGTTTTTTGTAAAGGCAGATGGGTGTCTCTGAAAGCGGTGGGCAATCAGAACGCGTGACAATTCAGGGCAGATTCGTATAACAGGAGTATCTTCTCCGAATTCCAACTGATGATGGCCAAGTCGTCCGGTCTGGTAATCGCGGTTCACGCGGTGATCTGGCTGGCGTTCCTCCTCCCGTTCCGGCGGATCAAGCATCCGCCGCGTTTCAGCCTCCACGCGTTCGCATTTTCGTTGGGTGTCTGGTTGGCGGGAAGGGTGTTTTTCCCGGATGAGAACTGGGGCGATCATGTGGGAGCCATCCTGATCTTCACCACAGCTCTGTTCCTTTGGTGTCTGTTTGACCGCATCATAATCGGCACGTGGCTGCCCCAGCGGGGAAAAATCCCGGTTCCCATCATCCTTCGGCAACTCGGCGGGGTGCTCGTGGTCCTCGTGGCCGGCTCCGCCATTCTGAAATGGGGCTACCGACTTGAACTAACCGGCCTCCTCGCCACCTCCGGAATCGCGGCAGTCATTCTCGGCTTTGCGATGCAGGACTTGCTTTCAAATGTGATCGCCGGATTCAGCATCCACATGACCCGCGCCTATCGCGTGGGTGATTGGCTGCTGCTCGGAGACAATGGCAACCGCGCCGAAGTCACCGAGATCAACTGGCGCTCGACCCGCTTGATCAACAACGATCAGATTTCGTTCGAGATTCCCAACAGCGAAATTGTCAAAAACCGCATCGTCAATCTCAACTATCCGACCGCCGAGCATGGCGTGCGGATGCGATTCGGCCTCGATTACGATGTTCCGCCGAGCCATGCCAAGCAGGCGATCCTTGCCGCCGTTGGCGAGGCCCAAGGAGTCATCGAATCACCGGCGCCCATGGTTTTTCTCCACGAGTTCGGCGACTCTTCCATCATCTATGAACTACGGATCTGGATGCGCCACGCCCGGCTCTACAACGCGACCTGCGACGAGATCCGAACCGCCCTCTGGTATGAGCTCAAGCGCAGGAACATCCGGATCCCGTTTCCGATCCAGACCCTGGACATCCGCAAATCGAACGAACCCGAGCACTTCGCCGACGCCAAGTCTCGCGCGGCGGAGATCGTCGGAAGCAAGGCGTTGAACTGCCTCAACACAGACGAGGCCGCGGAATTGGTCAAACACGGTAAAATCTCGCTCTACGGCACCCGCGAGCCGCTCGTCACCCGTGGTCATGCGGGAGAATCCATGTTTGTGATCCTCGATGGTGGTGTCGAGGTGGTGGGAAAAACAGGAACCGGTCCAAGGATCATCCTCGCGAGGCTCGGCCCCGGGGAGTTTTTCGGTGAAATGTCGCTTCTCACGGGTGCGCCCCGCAACGCGACCGTCCGTGCCGAGTTGGACACGCTGGTCCTCGAGATCCGAAAGAAGGACCTTTCCCCGCTGATCGAAGCAAATCCCGAACTCGCCGGACGGCTTGGCGAACTGGTCGAACTCCGTCAGCAGAAGTGGACCGAAGCCCTGCACGGAAACCCGGACGAAAGCGAAACGAAGACTCCGGAAGGCCCTCAAAAACGCTCCTTCGCCGAACGAATCAGAATCTTCTTCAGCCAGGAGAACAACTGATCCGCCCGGCTTGAGAAAACCGAAGGGGCAATCCGGGCTAACAAAACCCCATCGTCCTCCACGGGCGGCGGGGCTATTTGATCAAAGTTTACCCCTATTGCGTTAAAGACCCGGCCACGCCGCGATGCGATGATTCATCTACCTCCGTCTCCTCGATGAAAAATCCCATGAACCACTCCAGATCATTCGCCGCTACCGCCCTGCTCGCCGCAATTTTGTTATTTTCCGCCGGAGCCAACGGTCAGCCCACCGCCGCTCTCCAAGTCAGCGATGTTCCGCGGGCGACGCAAATCGGCACCGGCCCGGCACCCTCCGGCGCGCCGGGTAACGGCCGCTACACCCCGCCGCTGCCGGCGAATCCCAACCTGCCCTCGCTCTGGCTGATCGGCGATTCCACCGTGCGCAACGGCACGACGGGCGACAACGGGCCGACCGGCCAATGGGGATGGGGCGCGCCAATCGTCGCCTGCTTCGATTTGAAGAAAATCAACGTCGTCAACCGCGCCTTCGGTGGCACGAGCAGCCGCACGTTTTATAACGGATTCTTTTGGAAAGACCTGCAGCCACGGATCAGGAAGGGCGATTTCGTGATGATGCAGTTCGGAGCGAACGACAACGGCGGCGCGAAAGGCAAGGGCGCGCTCGGTGGCAACGGCGACGAAACCGCGATGAACAACGACGAGACCGTCCACTCGTTCGGATGGTATTTGAAACAATTCGTCGCCGAAACCCGCGCGCAGGGAGCCACGCCGGTCATCTGCTCGCTCACGCCGCGCAAGGGCTGGAGCGCCGACGGCAAGCAATTCAAGCGCGACTCCGGCAAGCATGCCACGTGGGCGGAGCAGGTCGCGAAAGACACCAAAACTCCCTTCATCCCACTCTACGACCTCATCGCCTCGAAATACGAGGAACTCGGCACGGTGAAAGTGGAAACACTCTATGTCCCCTCGCCCAAGGAAAACCTGCACACCGGTTGGGACGGTGCCGTCATCAACGCCGGCTGCGTCGTCTCCGGCCTGAAAGCCCTGCCCGCCGATCCGCTGGAAAAGTTCCTTTCCTCACGCGCCAGAGACATCAGCAAGGCAGTGAAATAAGGTCTTTTCCAAATCGCCTCACAGAACTACTTGATGCAGGTAAATACGCGGCCTATGGTTACCGCCAGCCGTGACCTCGCCATCAGACATCGTTCTTACCTCTTTCATCGGAGACGCACTCGCTCTCGGCCCGCACTGGATCTATCACCAGAAGGAGCTCCGGCAGAAGTTCGGCCACATCAACGACTACCTGCCGCCCGCCACCGCCTATCACCCGGGCAAGACCGCCGGGGATTTCACCCATTACGGCGATCAGGCGCTGCTCGTGCTCCGCTTCATCGCCGAGCACGGCCATTTCGATCTCCATCAGTTCGCCGGGTCCTGGCGCGGGTATTGGGAAAACCCGGACACCTTTTCCTACCGGGACGGCGCCACCAAAACCACGCTCGCCCGCCTGAAATCCGGCCTGAAACCGGAAGCCGCCGCATCGCCATCCGAAGACCTGGGCGGGGCTGTGCGCATCGCGCCGCTTTTCCTCGTGAAATGGGAAAACGACGCCTGCCTTTTCTCCGCCGCCCGCGCGCTCACCGGCCTCACCCACAGCGATCCGGCCGTGATCGAAGCCGCCGAGTTTTTCGCCCGCGTCGCGCGGCTCGTCCAGCACGGAGCGAAAATCCCCGCCGCACTCGAACGCACCGCCGCGCTGCCGCATTGGAAAGCGATCCCGATGGAATGGATCGCCGCCGCCCACCTCTCGAACGCCTCATCCGCCACCGATGCCGAGGCACTCGTGGACCACGGTCTCACCTGTCACATCCCCGACGCCTTCACCGGCGTCTGCCACATCCTCCTGCGGCATCCGGAAGACCCCGCCACCGGGCTCATTGAAAACATCAACGCCGGTGGCGACTCCGCCGCGCGCGGCATGATGCTCGGCCTCGTCTATGGCGCGGCCTTCCCCGTTTCCACCCTGCCCGCCAAGTGGCTCGCTGGTCTCAAGGCGCGTGAGGAAATCACCGAGCTCATCGCCAGACTCAACTGATGGAAACCTGCGACCTCATCGTCCTCGGCGGCGGCCGCGCGACCAATCTCGCCATCGCCGCCAGCAAGGCCGGTTGGAAAACCGCCCTCATCGAACGTGACCGCCTCGGCGGCACCTGCCCGAACCGCGGTTGTGTTCCGTCGAAACTCCTCATCGGTTTCGCCGACGCCGCCCGCCACGCCCGCGATGCCAGCCACCATTTCATCAACGCCAGCTTCGAAGGTGCGGACCTCGCGAAAATTTTCGAAAGCGTGAACGACTACGTTTCCCAAGTGGACCCACGCTACGAAGGCCGCTTGGAAGCCGCCGGTGTCACGCTCGTCCGTGGCGAGGGACGCTTCACCGGTCACAAGCGGATCGAGGCCGCCGGCCGCACCCTGACCGCGGAGAAAATCGTCATCGCCACCGGTTCGCGTCCCGCACCACCGCCGTTCGCCGATCTGCCGGTGTGGACCAGCGACGATCTTTTCCCGCTCCGCTGCGCGCCGCCGAAAAGCCTCATCATCATCGGCGGCGGCGTCATCGGCTGTGAGATGGCCGCATTCTTCGCTGCTGTCGGCGTGGAAACCTCACTCTTCGTGCGCCACGAGCGGCTGCTGGGGAAGGAGGACCACGAGATTGAAAAGGTTTTCCAAACGGAATTCAGCAAGGACGTCCGCACCCATTTCCATGCGAGCCTGAAGGACATCACACGGTCCGGAGAACTCTTCACCGCCACCTTTCAAACAGAAAACGGCGAACAAACCTTCCAAGCGGAGCGCGTGCTCTTCGCCACCGGCCGCATCCCTAACACCGAGTCGCTCGACCTATCGGAAACCGGCCTCTCTGCGGATGCGAAAGGTTTCCTCCATGTCAACGAACACCTCGAAACCTCCGTCCCCGGCATCCACGCCACCGGCGACGTCAACGGCCGCCACATGCTCCAGCACGCTGCCGCTTTCGAGGTCCAGTATCTCAGGCAGAAATTTCTCAAGGGCGGCACCGCTCCCATCGATGAAAGCCACATGCCGCACGCCGTTTTCACCCATCCGGAAATCGCCGCCGTCGGCTTCACCGAAGAACGACTCAAGGAAAGCGGCATACCCTACGTATCCGCTGTCGAAGACTGGCTCGCCAGCGCCCGGGCCATGGCCCTGCGCATCGAATACCCTCGCACCAAACTCCTCATCTCCCCCGCCGATCATTCCATCCTCGGCTGCCACCTCGTCGGCCCGGAAGCGTCCACCCTGCTCCATCAGGTCATGGCCGTCATGCGCCTGAAAAACGACGTCCGCGAGCTTGCTGAAATGATCCACATCCACCCAGCTCTCAACGAATGTCTGCTCGCAGCCGCGGTGAAGGCGATCGGCGCGGTGAAGGACGCCAGAGGGTGAAAGCAGGAAAATTTTCATCCGAGGAGAGATGGCTTGCTATTTCCCTTGTTGTTGCTTGACCCCGTCCCGGCATCCCTCCAACTTGCCGCTCCGCCGTTTGCCCCGATGGCAGCGGTGTGCCCTAATCGAACCAACCAACCGAGCAGCCATGGCCGCGAAGATCTATACCACCAAGGACGCCCCGATCGCTCCTCTCAAGAAGAAAACCCTCGCCGTGATCGGCTTCGGCTCGCAAGGCCACGCCCACGCGCTCAACCTCAAGGACAGCGGCCTCAAGGTCATCATCGGCCTCTATGCGAAGTCGAAGTCCCGCGAAGTTGCCAAGAAGCTCGGCTTCGAGGTCATGGACACCGCCGAGGCCGTCAAGGCTGCCGACGTGATCTTCGTCGCCACTCCGGACACCGTGATTCCTGCTGTTTACAAGAAGGACATCGCGCCATACCTCACCAAGGGCAAGACCCTGCTCTTCTCCCACGGTTTCGCCGTTCACTTCAAGACCATCGTTCCACCGAAGGATGTCGATGTGATCCTCGTCGCTCCGAAAGGCCCTGGCCACACCGTGCGCTCGCAATTCGTCGCGGGCAAAGGTGTTCCCGGCCTGATCGCCGTCCACCAGGATGTTTCCGGCAAGGCCAAGCAAACCGCGCTCGCCTGGGCCGGTGGTGTCGGCTGCGCCCGTGCCGGTGTGTTCGAAACGAACTTCCGTGAAGAAACCGTGACCGACCTCTTCGGTGAGCAAGTCGTCCTCTGCGGCGGCGCGACCGCCCTGGTGAAGGCTGGTTTCGAAACTCTCGTCGAAGCCGGATTCCAACCGGAAATGGCTTACTTCGAGTGCCTCCACGAGCTGAAGCTCATCGTCGACCTGATGAACGAGCAAGGAATCGCTGGCATGCGTTTCTCGATCTCCGAGACCGCCGAGTGGGGCGATGTTTCCGTCGGCCCGAAGATCATCGACGCCTCCGTCAAGAAGCGCATGGTCAAGCAGCTCAAGGAAATCGAAAGCGGCAAGTTCGCCAAGGAGTGGATCGCCGAATACGAAGGCGGCTACAAGGTCTTCAACAAGCTCCGCAAGGAAGGCGAGCAGCACCAAATCGAAAAGGTCGGTGAAAAGCTCCGTTCCACGATGAGCTGGATCAAGCAGTCCAAGATCAAGAAGGGTGCCAGCCAGGCGAGCCTGATCTCCTCCTCGAACTAAGTTTCGGTTTTGAAAATTCAAACGCCCGGTTCCTGTGAGGGAGCCGGGCGTTTTTTGTCGATACTTCTGCCAAATAAAAAGTTCAGCGGCGACGACGGAGCAAGCCGAGGAGACCGAAAGCACCGAGCAAAACAGCCGATGGTTCAGGAACAGCTGCGGTGATGGCCGTAATTGTCACAAAGCGCGTTCCGACACCACCATTGGCACCAGCGCTGGTGTCATCGTAGTTGATCTGCCAAGTATTGGCCAAATCATCGGCGAAAGTAGTGTCATCCGCGAGTCCTGAAAAGGTCCCCGTGAGATTGCCTGTGGAATATCCGAACAACGTGAACTTGTTGCCTACGGTGAAAGTTCCAAGCTCCACAAGATCGAGGTTCGCCCCTGTAGTGATATTCAAAGTGCCGGCAACGTTCCCAAGGTCGGCACTGCCAGAGCTGGGGGCGACGCCGCCCGTCATTTCATAGACATAAGTGGAGGATGCACCCAGCGTCAGATCACTGCTGAAATTCGTGGTGCCGGGGGAATTTCCAATCGCGAGCTGATTGGAAACAGTAAGTGCTCCGACCACATTGCCGGAACCCTTGAGAGTTCCAACCGAGTAACCACCGCTCTTGGCAGAAACGTCGAATGTTCCACCAGTGCCAAGAGAAACTTCACTGGTGGTATTGATGGAACCACTTACACCAAGCGCAAGCGTCCCGCCACTGATGAGGGTAGGACCGGTATAGCTATTTGCTCCGTTAAGAGTCTGTTTTCCTGCTCCGCTTTTAGTCAGAGACATACCAGTTGCGCCATCGGCAATGATTCCGTCGTAAGAGTAAGTGACGCCGGTGCCCGGATTCAAAGTCAGGCCGGTAACGGCTGTGTATCCGGTGGTAATGACCGAGGCGAGGTTTGTGCTACCTTTCAATCCACCAAATGTCGGCGTGGTGAAGCCCGTGACATTGACCACACCCGCGCCGGAGGTATCCAAGGCGCCGTTCTGAAGAGCCAGATTATTCCCAATTTTCAGGGTTCCAGCACTTATAAGGGTATCTCCGGTGAAAGTATTGGCACCAGTGAGGGAAAGAATGCCAGTCCCTGTTTTTGCCATTCCACCAACACCTGAAATAACATTCGAAAACAAAAATCCAGTGGCATTGGTGACCTCACTATAGAGCGACACGTCACCATTGAGTAATACAGTTCCCGAAAAGGTGGAGGTGCCGGTTCCACTCCGCCCTAAGGTCAGAGTCCCTCCCGAACCCGAAGCCACGGTGAGCGCATTCGCAAGGCCTCCGGACGTCGTCAAAAGAGCCGCGCTACCCTGTCCACTTTGGCCAAGAGTGATGGTATTTACTGAATTCCCGAAAGCTGAAGCGACATTGAATGTAGTAGTTCCTTTTTGAACGAGAACCGAACCGGTGAATGTATTAACACCGGTCTGCAAGCGAATGGACCCCGTCTGAGACAGACTGGTATTGACGTTGCTTAAGGTGATGTTACCAGTCCCACCAACAGTGCTGATGATTTGAATAGCTCCAGTCGTGTTCGTCGAAGCACTAGTATTGCTAATAAGGAGATCGTCCGCGAGCGTGATTGTCCCTCCGCTAGCAAAGGTCAGCGCGTTGCTGGTAGTCGCGCTAGAGTTGGCATTGCTAATGGTGGCAAATCCGCTGCCCGCGCCGTCTTGATTCAGAGTAAGGGCGTTTGTCAGCGTAAAGGCCCACGTTTGGTTTGTGGAACCGCTGTAATTAATACTGCCTGCCGTCACACCACCAGAAACGTTTTGAGCGACGGTAACTGTTGTAGTCCCGCTCGAAGTATAGTCTGCAACCGCTCCGATCGCATTTGGAACCCCACCTGTTGTCCATCCCGGTGATACAGCGCTATTCCAGTTCCCGCTTCCCCCCGTCCAAGTTGAAGCATGAGCGAAACCACTTATTATAAGTGATCCAACGACAAGAGTAAGCGGTAAATAGGACGATTTGAGTTTCATGGGCGAAATTTTATCAATGGATTGTTCAAGCGGGACCAAAGACAAACGCCAAAAGTAGCACGCACCGGGCCAACCGCTGAAACTAACCTTTCACAAACCCCAAGCAGGAGGTTTCTCCATATTCTTCAACGATTTCGGCGTTATCACGAAAAACTCCAAGCAAAGAACTCCGGTCAATTCCGGAGCCTTGCTTGGAGTGATTTTTGCACGATGCCGACAGCCGGCGATTACGTCGGCTGCTCGCCTCTTGCCATGACGACCTTGCCGGTGCGGACGGTCTCGATGATTTCAAATTGCGAGAACATGCTGATGGCCGCGTCGATCTTCGAGGAGTTTCCCGAAACCAGGGCGATCATCGAGGTGGGTGTGAAATCGACGGTCTTGCCACCGAAGTGTTCGATGATCTGAAGCGCCTGCGTTTGCTGGGTCTCGTTGGCGAGGAACTTCACCATGATGAGTTCCTTGACGACTGCATCCTCGTCGGTGTGCTCCGAGCAATGGATCACGTCGATGAGCTTGCCGACCTGCATGATGATTTGCGAAAGCCCCTGCGGATCACCGGAGATGCCGATGGTCATGCGGGAGAAATTCGTATTGCGGCCTTCGGAGACGACGAGAGAGTCGATATTGAAGCCACGGCGGGAGAAGACCTGACAGATGCGCATCAGGACTCCGGGCTCGTTGCTCACGAGCACGGAGAGTGTGTGAGTCGCGCCGCGGGGTTTCACGGGTGCTGGAAGTGGAGTGTCAGTGGTGACGATGGTGTGAGACATGGCAAAGGAGTTTGAGATTTGAAATTTCAGATTTGAGACTCCGGCGGATCACGTGGAACCGATGGGTTTTTCCATCTTCTGCTTCGGCGGCTCGGTGATCATGTCTTCGAGCGCGGCGCCGGACGGGATCATCGGGAAAACGTTGTCCGTCTTCACGCACTCGGCGTGGATGAGGATCGGGCCGTCGTTGTAGGCGAGCGCTTTTTCGAGCTGCTTGGTGACATCGGCGGGGCGCTTGATGTGAACGGACGGGATGCCATAGGCACCAGCGAGTTTGCAGAAGTCAGGATTTCCGATGAGGTCCACGCCGGAGGTGCGGTCGTCATAAAAGAGCTCCTGCCACTGGCGGACCATGCCGAGGTAATGGTTGTTGAGCACCACGATCTTGATCGGCAGCTTGTGGATCTGCGCGGTGGCGAGTTCGAACAAGGTCATTTGGAAACCGCCGTCTCCGGAAATGGAAATGACGGTTTTTTCCGGATGGGCGAGTTGTGCGCCGATAGCGGCCGGGAAGCCGAAGCCCATGGTTCCCGCGCCACCGGATGAGAGCCAATGGAAGGACTCGTGGTTCTTGTAAAACTGCGCCGCCCACATCTGGTGTTGGCCCACGTCGGTCGAAACGATCGCCTTGCCTTCGGTGAGTTCATAAAGCTCGTCAATCACCTGCTGCATGCGCAGGCCGCCCTGCTTCTTATAGCCGAGGGGAAACTTCTTCTTATAGCCATCGAGCTTGGCGAGCCATTCGGTTGTTTCGAGTGGTCCGATCTTCTCGTTGATTTCGGAAAGCGCTGCCTTGGCATCACCGACGATCATCACGTCCGGCACGATCATTTTACCCGCTTCGGCAGGATCGATGTCGATGTGGATGATCTTGGCGGTGGAACAGAATTTTTTGGGATCACCAATGATGCGGTCATCGAAGCGCGAGCCGATGTTGATCAGCAAATCACATTCGATCATCGCCTTCGTCGCATAAGCGGTGCCGTGCATGCCGAGCATGCCGAGCGCGAGCGGATGTGTTTCCGGAAAGACGCCCTTGCCGAGCAAGGTCGAGGTCACCGGCGCGTTCAATGTTTCGGCGAGATAGCGAAGCTCCTTGTCCGCACGGGCAATCATGGCCCCCTGACCGGCGAGGATCACCGGACGCTTCGCCTTCATGATGAGATCTGCTGCGACTTTCACAGCGGCGTGATCGATCTTGAAAGCGCTGGATGCGTCGTAACCCGGAAGCTGGAACGGCGGGTTCATGTCGCCAGTGAAAGCACCGGAGGAAATATCCTTCGGAATGTCGATCAACACCGGCCCCGGACGGCCGGTGGTAGCGATGTGATACGCTTCGCGGGCGATCCGTGGCAACGCGTTCGATTCCTTCACGAGGTAGTTGTGTTTCACGACCGGGATCGTGATGCCGAAAATGTCAGCCTCTTGGAAAGCGTCCTTGCCGAGCATCCAAGTCACCGTCTGGCCGGAAATCACGATCATCGGGACAGAATCCATCATCGCGGTCATCAGGCCGGTGACGGTATTTCCAGCGCCAGGGCCGGAAGTGACGAGAACCGCCGCCGGACGTCCGGTCGCACGGGCGTAGCCGTCCGCCATGTGGACGGCTCCCTGCTCGTGGCGCACGAGGATGAACTTCATCTTCGTCTTGACTGTCTCCAGCGCGTCGAAGATGGGAATGGCAGCTCCACCGGAGTAGCCGAAGATGTATTCGATGCCGAGGTCATCGAGGGTTTTGATAAGCGCTTGTGCGCCGTCCATTTGCTCTTTGCTCATAAAAATACGGGTTGGAGGTGAAAAATCGCACACCGCCCGGAGACAATCAATCGAAAATTGATTAAAATCTCCAAACTCTGTGAAGATTCTTGAGCCAAGACTTTCAAAAATCGCACTTTCTCCCACAAACCTTCAAATCGGGCACCTCGATTTTCCAAAACACGACTTCCCGTCGTTCCGTTGATCCGAATTTCCCGGATTGCTTCCGCAACGTTTCCCGACAAGGGTTGCGCTGTTGGGAATGAGTTCAATCGCGTCATCCGCACAGCGGGGGGACGGTCGCCTTTGGGCGATCGCGCTCGGTCTGTCGTTGATTCTGAATGCGTCGATTATCGTGCTGCTGGGTTTGGCATCGATGAATTCGCAGGTTTTCCAAAAGGATCGCCCTGTGGCATCCGCCCCGCCTCCACCAGCGGAGCAGGTGATCATGATTTTCCCTGAAACCGCCTCAGCCTCTCCGTCAGCCGCAGCAATCCCGGCGGCGGCTGAAAAACATCACTTTGCGAGAACGACTCCGGATCAATCCGCGCCTCGCCCGGAAAAACCGAAATTCATTGGGGAGCGCGACACGGAAGCGACCAGCAACCGGGCTCCGAACGTCACCGCTCCACCGATGCCCTCGCAGACGGGGATCGACCCGAAAAATCCGGACGATTTCGAGACCACCGAAAGCGATTACAAGGACGGCAAACTCACCAGCAGCCCTTCTCCGCCGTCGCCGCCGGAACCCGCAATGGATCCCTCCGTCGCTGAAAAATCGTCCACCGGTGAAAAAACCGAGACCCCGGGTAAGGATGATACCAAGTCCACTCCCCCGCCCCGCGAGCGCCTGATGGAAGGACCGAATCCAGTAGACATCCCTGTGCCACTCGACGCGCCGAAGAGCGACATCGTCAAACCCACACCGCCGAAGATGCCGAAGGACGGCGAAAAAGCAGCTCAAGCCTCGGATTCTCCGAAGCCCAAACCACAACCGGCATTCAAGGACCCGGCATTCAGCGGATTCCAACGCAAGACAGCGATCACCGGTTCCATCTCGCGGACCGGCAAGAGCGCCCTGGCTGTCGCCGATTCCCCGCTCGGCCGCTATCAGGCCATCATCAGCCGCGCCGTCGAACAGGAATGGCAGCGGAACTGCGTGCGGCACCGGGATTTCATCACACCGGGATTCCTGACCGTGAGATTCTTCGTCGAGACCAGCGGCCGGGTGCGCACCGTGCAATTCGTAGGTGAGATGGAAACAGGCGAGGTGCAGAAAGGCTTCACCCTCAATTCAATCCGCGACGCTGAAATCCCCGCGATGCCCGCCGCCCTCAAGAAAGAATACGACAAGGAACCCCTCGAACTCATCTTCAATTTCTACTTCTAACGTTTCCCCATGATCGAAATCCTCAACCACCACCTCGCCTTCAATCCAAGCAGCGGCCTCTATGCTACCTGGGAATTCCTCCACAAGGGTGGGAAGTTCATGATCCCGCTGGCCATCACTTCGGTGGCAGGAATGATGGCTGTTCTCTACAAACTCCTGTCACTTTCCAGCAATCGTGTGATACCGAAAGCACTGGCCCGCGACGTTGCCCGTTTTCAGGAACGCATCAATTCCGAAGGAATCGAGCCGGTGCTCAGGGAATTTGAAAAGGGCGAAAGCACGCTTGCCCGCCTCGCCTCCGTTGTCATCAAACACCGCGGCAAGCCCCGCAGCGAGATCACCCACGCCGTGGAATCCGCCGCCCGCGAGGAAACCATGCACCTGCATGCCGGCATCGCCGTGCTCGACACGGTCATCACCATCGCGCCGCTGTTAGGACTACTGGGCACGGCATCCGGACTCGTCCTGATTTTCCAAGGCCTCGGTGACAATTCAGACCATCTCGCCATCGCACGCGGCATCGCGGAAGCACTGACCACAACAATCTTCGGTCTCGCGATCGCAGTTCCCTGCGTCGTCGCCCACGGCTATTTTGTCCGGCGGATCGAGACGCTCACCGCCCGGCTTGAAGCCCTTCTGGGAGACCTTGCCGTCGTTTGCGAAAAACCCAATCCGAACGCCTGATCCTCCATGCGATTCCACCGCCCAAAAACCACACGCACGCAGATCGCGGTCATTCCGATGATCGACATCCTGTTCGTGCTGCTGGTGTTTTTCATTGTTTCCACGGCTTTCAAAAAACCGAGGGACGCCCTGCGCATCGAGCTTCCGACAGTCCGTGAAATCCCTTCCGACAAGGTATCCGACACGCGATCGGTCATCGCTGTGGACGCACTGGGAAACATCACCCTCGACTCCCTCGCGGTTCCGGAAGGTTTGCTGGAATCCTATCTCATTGCCTATCAGAAACAGAATCCCGGTCGGAAACTCGAACTCGAAGCCGACAAGAAACTTCCGTTGGAGCGCCTCCTCGGAGTGTGGGATTCGCTCACCAAGGCCGGAATTGAAATCAAGGACGTGCCAGCACGAATCAAGCTGCCAGGGTCCTGATCCATGTTGCAAATTTCAGGTGACCTCATAGTTTCAGCTTCATGTATCGCATCACCCTGATCTTCTTGTCACTCGCGTCCATGGCCGCCGCCGAGTGGAGCAACCTTTGGCCTGTGGAAGCCCCTGGAGCCAAACAACCACCAGCGGGTTCGGAAAAAAGCAAGGATGGCGGGCGCATGACCGATATCGAGATTCCCCAATATGAGGTTTACCTGCCGGAAAAAGGCAAAACCACCGGAGCAGCGGTCGTTATCCTGCCCGGAGGTGGCTATGGGATTCTCGCAGCCGAACACGAAGGAGCCGCGATCGCAAAATGGCTCAACGAACGGGGCATAGTGGGAGTCGTGGTCAAATATCGTGTGAGCGGCAACCCGGCTCTTGGCTATCAGTTTCCCGTTCCGTTTCTGGATGCAAGGAGAGCGATCCGCACCGTCCGTAGCAAGGCATCGGAATGGGGAATCGATCCGAAAAAAGTAGGAATCATGGGTTTCTCCGCAGGCGGGCATCTCGCCAGCCTCTGCACCACGCGTTTCAATGACTCGTTCTCTCAGGAAACCAAGGACCCGATCGACCAGGAGAATTGCCGGCCGGATTTCTCCATTCTCATTTACCCGGTCATCTCGATGGAGCTGCCACTCACGCACAGCGGCTCACGGAAGAATCTTCTCGGCGACAATCCGCCAAAGGAACTTGTCGAAAAATGTTCCACGGATCGAGCAGTCACCCCGGAAACTCCACCCGTGTTTCTCCTGACAACATCGGACGACATGGTCGACTGCCGGAACAGCCTGTCGTTCGCCGCAGCCTGCAAGGAAAACAAAGTCCCCGTATCGCTTCATCTTTTTGAGTCGGGCGGCCATGGATACGGCCTCAACGGCAAGGGCGATCTCCAAGCATGGCCTTCGTTGCTGGAGCATTGGCTGAACAGCCAGTTCCCGAAGCCGTAATTCGAGCGTCTGTTGATGTTTGTGACGGGGATGTCGAACATCCGTGACGTGATTCCCTTCGCCCGGACGCCCGGGAACTGCGAGTTCTGAGGAAAGCCGGCGCGGAGCGCAGGTCCTATGATTAGTAAGCGGTTAACAGAGCACCTCTCGCATTTTTGCCAGAGATCTGGCGGTTATGGCATCTATGCAACCCGGCTCTCGATGGTCTGACAGGCTGCCGGGCGGGTTTTGATCCAGTTGGCGGGCAGC
>JBDSNC010000015.1:0-14288 GCA_039915545.1 Luteolibacter sp. | reverse complement strand
GCTCGGAGCGGATGCGAAGGCGTCGCGGCCTTTGTCGAGAATCCTGGTGTTACTTTCGGAAAAGAAGGAGGTGAATTGCGCGGGAATGCCACTTTCGCCGAGCGTGATAGTGCGGCCGAGGATGCCGAGCGTGCGGGTGGCTGCTCCCACGCGGATGGACGTGAACGGGCGTGTCACTTCCGTGTCGCTCTCGCCGATTTTTGAGTCGAGCCACTTCAGACGGGCGAGACGCCAGGCCTCTCCGGTGCCGGATTCCTTCAACGGCTCGCCTTGGACCTTGATGGAAAAAGCAAGGTGCTCGACAAATAGCGCATGATCGTCGCCGCCTATAATCGGATCGATCCCGCTTCGAAACCTCGTCGTTCGGAATTGCACCCGACCGGCATAAGTTCCCGGAGTCGCGTTTTCTGGAATCTGCAGACCAATCCAGATGGGTTTCACGGGATCACTAAAAAGCTTGTCTGCTTCATAGGGTAACCTGCGCTCTCCCTTTTGAGACATTGAGTAGTCTTCTCCAGAAATCACCGTTGCCTGCGCGCCTTGCAGCGAATCAAAGACCACTCCGCAATCGAGAGGGCGCATTATATCGCCAGGAATCAAGCCCACTTGGAGCACATAAAACTCTCCGGGCCGGGCCACTCCCGAGAACTTCTGGAACTGCTTCGCGCCGTCCTGGAACCAGTGCGCGGGCACGATGTTGTTGCGCACGGCGAGCTGGCGGTCCTCGCCGAAGAGCCAGAATGGCGCAGGGTGGGCTTTCTTGAATGCATCCAGCGTTTCCGCCGTGACCGGCGTTTCCATTTTCTTCATCGCCGCATCCACACCCATCTCCGCCACCACGGCGGGGGGCATGTTGTAGGTGTCGTCCTTGATGGGGTCTTCG
This sequence comes from Luteolibacter sp., assembly GCA_039915545.1. Classification (GTDB taxonomy): domain Bacteria; phylum Verrucomicrobiota; class Verrucomicrobiia; order Verrucomicrobiales; family Akkermansiaceae; genus Luteolibacter. Next base: position 13,405 of record JBDSNC010000015.1, on the reverse strand, counting down.
GCTGCGGCCGTCATGCAGGCCGCGAGGAGGATGGAGGAGGCGTAGAGTCGGGCATTCATGGGGAAACTGGAGTGGTATCCGTGGTTATCGGGTCGCGGCACCGGGTTTAAGTGGGTAGTTCAGGATGACGGGGCCGACAGCGACGGGAAAAGGGTTTTTCGTCAACGTGTGGAAATGGATGGATGCGGTTGGGCTTTCTTAAGAAAGAGTGTACTGGTGAGCGGAGGTTTTTGGTTGAGCCTGTCTCGGTTCGTAAGTGGTAATCTCACTCTGTTGAAATGGGTGAGGTGGTATCCCGACCTGCATTCGATCGGCTTTTGATACGGCTTTCATCGGATGGTTTCGCATGGTGGTTTGATCCAAAAACACATGCTCTGTTGACTGGTGGGATGAATGGAGAAAGAACGGCTCTTTTCACCGGTGGCAGCTGCTCCCCGAATCACGCTCCATGAGAATCCGCATCAATTCCCGCAACCTGAACGAACTCCAGCAAGCCCGCATCGAAGGCTATTTTCTTGAGAATTTTTCGTTCAGCGGGAAGATGCCGACGCTGATTTGGAAGGACGAGGACAGCGAATTCATCCTGCTCGGCTACGCCCACCGAACGCATCAGAAGTTCGAATCGCACGACGCTTCATCGATCATGTTCCGGGTCCACGAAAACGAGCTTCTGGGGATCGCAGGGCGGATGGGGGCGCGGTGATCAGACTACCTGCGGGCGTGTCAGCACGATCAGATGATTGTTGAACGGCGTGTTTCCCCAGAGTGGCGAGATTTTCACGCTGCCGAAAGACGCGAGGATGCGTTGGAAATCACCCGACGTCGGATAATGCGTCGGCGCGGCTTTCATCCAGAAAGTCGCCTTGGCCAGTAAATCGCCAAGCACGGTGATCTTGAATCGTGTCGATTCGTCACGAAGGCCGGATCGGATCACGAGTTTGCCGCCTGGAGCGACGCGTGAAGCGGCGAGGGCGAGCAGTGATTCCTGCTCCGTGGGGGTGAAAAACTGCAGGATGTCCAGAATGCTCACGTTACCAAGGTGCTCGGGCAGGCCGCTGCGGGCGTCATGGTGGGAAAACGCGAGGTCGCGGGTGCCGGAAGATTCCGCCGCCCGAGTGGCCATCGCCACTTTCCGCTGGTCATAATCCAGCCCGTGGATCGGCACGCCGATGTCCTTCGCCCGCAGGAAAAACGCCAGCAGCCCGAGGCCGCAGCCAAGATCGAGCAGTGGCTTGGTCGATCCTCGGAGTTCCTTTTCCAGCGCCGCGTAGAGCGGATCGGTCCGCAGTTTGGCTGCGACGTAGTGGCGCTCCCAACGGCCTGGAAACAACGAGGCGATCTTCTGGATTCCGGAATCGCTCACGGGGTGGGTGGGTTCAGGTATTCGAGGGGATTGTGGCCGCGCAGGGTTAGCAGCGGCAGACGGAGGAGAAAACCAAAGAAAAGCCGGATGTGCATGCGGGTGAGCAACACGTTGTCCCGGATGTAGCGGAACTGCGAGATGCCGCCCTCCTCCTTGCTTGGGTAGCGGACGGCGGTCGGCAGGTTGATGATTGGCACCCCGCGCCACGCCAAACGCACGGCCACTTCGGGATCGAAATCAAAGCGGCGGGCGAACTTCGTGGACTCCAGCACCGCCAGCAGATCTGCGGCAGGGTAGAGCCGCATGCCGAAAAGCGAGTCGTCCACGCCCCAGCCGAGTGTCTCCAGATTGGCCCAAAAATTCGAAACTTTCCGACCGTTCACCCGCAGCGCTGGAGCGGAACCGTCGAAAATCGGCCTGCCGAAAACCGCCGCTTCCGGATGGGCGGCCGAGAGTTTCAGAAACTCCGGAATGGAAGCCGCCGGGTGTTGACCATCGGCATCGATGCTCAGAACGTGCGTAAAACCGGCAGCGATCGCCTCCCGAAGTCCACGCAAAACAGCCGCACCCTTACCTGAATTTTTCTGTAGAAAAATAACCCGAAAGTTTTCGTTTGTAATGCTTTCCAACAATTGAGGCGAGCCGTCCGTGGAGCCGTCGATGACCACCCAAACGGGATTTTCGCACTTGATGATTGAAGCGACCGTTTGGAGTAGAATCGGCCCTGTATTGTAGCTGGGAATCAGGATAAGCGGACGCACCTCGGGCATGTGGCAGTTGCTTTAAAGGCCAAACCTGCATCGGGCAAGCGCGGACGCTTACTGAGGGTGCGAGTCAATCTGCCGCCTCAGTGGGTGGGGTTTTGAAAGCTCGTGCTCATAGACCGCTGTCAGCCGGGTAGTGAACTCTTGAGATGTCTCGCCCGCCTTCGGAACCAGCGGCTCGCCGAGGTCGAAGTGGATCTGGATCGGAAACACCGGTCGCCGCCACAGGGGCCAGCCTTTTTGCAGGAAGCGGGTGTTGCTGCGGATGAAAATCGGGTAAACCGGCACGTTGGCGTGAAGAGCAATGATCGCGCAGCCGCCTTTGATCGGATTGATCCAGCGTGCTTCCGGCCGGGTGCGGGTGCCTTCGGGAAAGAGCAGGAGCTGCCCGCCGCGATTGAGGGATTCCGAGGCGTGGCGGATCATCCGGGTCATTCCGTCGTTGGCGAGGTAGCCGGCCAACCTCGCACCGCCGCCGAGGAGGGGGTTCATGAGGATGGGTTTTTTTATCACGCAGATCGCCTGTGGCAGCCGGGCGATGATGAAAACCACATCCCACAGCGAGGTGTGGTTCGGCGCGGCGATGAAGGGGTGGTCGATTTTTCCCAAATGATCGAGGGCGGTGAGGTCCGAATGCACTAAATCGGACCAACGGAGCAGGACGACGAACTTCCGGAAAAGCTGATGCAACAGCGTGCGTCCGAGTTTTTCACCGGTGCTCCGAGGCAGGATCAGATGCAGTGGCCCGCCGATCAGCGTCAGCAGTCCGCCGAAAAATCCCCAGTAGGAAAGCCCCAGCGCCATCATGACATAGTCCCACGGCGCGCGCAGCCACCAGCGGAGCGACATGGCTTCCGCGGATTTGATCGACTGGGCACCGGGATTGCTGGATGGCACGCAACCAATGGGTAACGACAATGGCCTCGCGGGTCGATTTGATTTTTAGGGGCTGATCATTCCTTGTGGAGCGCTTGTTCGAGCAGCGTCAACGATGCATCGATCATGGGGTTTTCCTGGAATTTTTCCCGGAAGCTTTCGCGTGAGTAGGGATTCTCCCGCGATGAATACCCCTCGAATGGGTCCGAGCTGTCGGTGGTTTTTTTGGCTTTTTCATCCATGGCAAGTTTGGATGCAGCGAGCGGATACAGCGGACCGGTTTCGAGAGATGGCTGCGATTGGTCCAAGGCGAGCAGATTGTCCCAGAGCCTGCGCAGGTCGGAAAAGCCCTTGAAGCTGGAGCTGCCATGATTTCCTTTCGGATCGAGGCGGGCGATTTTCAGCATGATGTCGTCCCGTTCCGTTGGCGGAAGTCCGGCCGCCTCCGCCGCACTGGATAGATGGATCCATGCGTTCAGATAATCAGGATCGAGCTTCACGGCATTTTGAAACAACACGGCGGCCTCCGCGGGTTTGTCCTGTTCTTCCTTCAGGTAGCCGTAGAGGTAGAATACCTGGGGCCTGTCCGGGAGCTTTTCCGTGAGGGTGGCGAAGACTTTTTCTGCGGTGGTCTGTGCTTTGGGATCGGAGAAAGTTCCCTCGCAGCCGAAGCAATGGCTTTCCACGCGGCCGAAGCTGTCCGGCATCAGCTCGAACGCGCGGCGGTAATGCTCGGCTGCTTTTTCAAAATCACCGAGCTCGGACTGCCTGCGCGCGAGGCGGGATTGGATGCAGTAGGCATCGGAAAAATATCCCAGCGATTCCTCATACATCGCCACTGCTCTTGATAGAAGACCAGCCGCATACCAGTCGTCGGCGTCTTCCGAGAGGCGGATCGCTTTCACCGCCTTGCGCACCGAGGCGGATTGGTCGGTGTCTCCTTTCTTTTCGAGAACATTGGCGAGAACGGAATAAGCTCTCAACCGGTCGCCCTTGCCCTGTTCTCCATCAGACGGATCCACGGCGATGGCCGCACGGATGGTCTTTTCAGCCTCTTCGGTCTTTCCCTGATCGAGTTGGAGCCGCGCCTTCCAGATCAACGGGCGCTCTTCGAAACGGTCATACGAGTAAGTGTTGTCCAGAAGCGCTGGAATGTCGTCGCCACCGAGTTTTAAAAGAAGTTCGTAGCCGGAATCGTCACCCGGATTATCCTGCACCACGCGCCTTACGATTTTCCCGGCTTCCTCATTGCGTCCTACTGCCGTGAGGGCGCGGGCGGCAATGACGGGCAGGGGCGCGGAAAGCTGGGTGAGATCCGAAACCGCCCATGCCGGAGAGTGGTCCAGCAGGAACAACACATCCTCCGGACGCTTCGTCTTGTCATACAGGCTGACGAGGGCTGTCAGAGTTTCCTTGATCTCATAGGAGTGCTCCCGCGCTTTGAATTGAACCAGAGTGAGAAGGTTTGAGGAAAGAATTCCCTCCGCTTCAGCTCCACGATCGAGAGCGATCAGTTCATCTGTCAGCTCGCCAACCGCGGAGCTGGTTTCGTAATCCCGCTTGGGCAGCTTTTGAAGGGAATCCTTGGCTGCGGCCATGCCTTCATCGATCAATTCCGGTTTTTTCAGCAATCGGCCGATTTTCATGAGCTGGATGCCCTGACCGAGCCGGGTCCCCGCCGCCTCATCGGTATCTCCTGCATTTTTGGTGTCCGCGTGGAGTTCAGTCTTCAGCAGAGCAATGGCCTCATCGATCCGACCAACCGCTAACAATGCTTTCAGATAAGTGGATCGCAATTCGGCCACGTTGGACGGCTCAAGGCCGGGCTTTGCCAGCATTTTCTCTAAAAATGTGAGAAGACTTGCGGACTGCCCCTCAAGCAGGGACAAGGAGGAAAGTCCCTCCCATAACGGCAGGGCTGGATTCCGCGTGAGCGACACTTCCAGGAAAGAGATCAGTTTTTTGCCCAATCCGTCCCGATTCATCCGCTCGAACGTGTGATCGTTGAAAAACTCGAAACGGCTTTCGCTGTCCGAGAGGCGTTCTGTGAGGAACTCGTCCGCCTCCTTGGTCCGTCCGCTGGCGATCAGGCCGATAAGATAGACGCGGTCCGCGTCGCGGCGGGTGTAATCATCCTTCGCACGTGGGAACCTCTTCGCCATCGCCTCATAAAGCGGAAGCTCTTCATATCCTTGCACCAGGTCCCATTGCGGTTTTTTTAAACGGGAAATATTCCGGGTGGTTGCTTCCACGCATGCCTTGTGCATTTGCTCATCATGTGTGTCCAAATTCACATTCAGAACCACCGCCCGGTCGAGAAGCTGTGCGGCTTTTTCCGCACCTGCCAGTTTTACCAGATCCGGAATGACGAGCGTGGTGTCCGAGGATGACTCATTCCTCTTTGACGGACTCTCGGCGGCCTTGAGGCGTTTTTCGAATGTCTCCAGTGTCTGCTTCGGGTCCGCTCCAATGGACACGACGGCATCCCGCAACTGCTCGCCGTAGTTGTTCGCATAGTAGTTGAAACTGCTGTCCCCGCTGTTGGATTTGGTGACCGTGGCCTGCACGGCGTCGATGGCCTTGAGTCGCGCCGGGTTGTCATTGCCCAGGATCGTCGCGAACAAATGCAAAGTGCTTTTGATTTTCTCAGGCTCGGTGGCGGCCCTCGTTTCCATACCAGCCACGATCTTGTCCCACGCTGCGGAAGGCGGGAGTGCCGTGACGAGTGTTTTCAGCGAAAGGGCTTTTCCTTCGTTGGCAGGCGCGGCCATCTCCAACATTTCGGAAGACATCCTCCGGTAGGCATCAAAACAATCCAGCCACTGCAATGCCGCCTCATCGGGGGACAGGGTTGCCGCGGCGGTTTCGAGTGCCTTGATTTTTTTCGCCAGATCGATCGCTGGATTGGTTTCTCCCGTGGCGGCCGCCTTGTTTCCAGACATTTCCGCCACCTGTTTGAGAATCGATTCGGCACCTTGGAATTCCGCCGCCAGCAGCGGCGAAAGGGTGATTCCGACTGCCAGTGAAAAGGGGAAATAGGGCTTCATCCGTGAAGTCATGACTGTTTCGAACTGTTGGAGCAAGCACTCGATTGTGAATTCTGTTGGAAGATAGCAGGTTCATGGCCGCAGGGGCGGTCGCTGAATCCGCTTGTCACACCCAGGCCCTCCGGTGCGATGCTCCCCGCAGATGAATCCTGATCTTCAAGAAACTCTGCAATCCCTGCCGCACGGATCGTCCTTCCGGTTTTTGGATGAGCTGGTCTCGCTTGTTCCCGGAGTCGAAGCGGTGGCGAGCTATCGGGTGAGGGGGGATGAGGCATTTCTGGAAGGGCATTTCCCGGGAAACCCGATGATGCCCGGCGTGATCCTCATCGAGGCCATCGCCCAGCTCGGCGGAGTGGTGATCCAGACGGACCGCGAAAACCCACCGATGTCGGACCTCAGGTTGACCGGCGTGCGCGCTGCGAAAATCCTTGGCGCGGCGGTCCCGGGGGATCTGTTGGAAATCCGGGCGAAGGTCGAGGGACGTTTGGGCGGACTTGCGCAGATCGAAGGCGCGGTTTCCATTTCCGGCAAACTACTGGCCACTGCGAAGGTGACGCTCAGCGGCACAATGTAGTCATGGACTTCAGACCGTTCTTAGGGACCTGCATGCCGTGTTGAAGAATGGACTGAAGTCCATGACTACTCTAAAAAACACACCCGCGACCAGTCGGACCTGATCGCGGGTGTGACCCTATTCCATGAAACGTCCCGGAAAATTTATGGTCCGTCCGCATCGGGAGCGGCGGGTGCGTTCAGTTGCAAGTGGATGCCATTGCCATTGGCGCCTCCGTTGAGATGCAGGTTGTCCACGCGCTTGCGGACATCGGCGGGAGCGGCGGCTTTGTCCTGTTCCGTGTCCCACGGGCCGGTCCAGATAACCTTGTCCGCGTTGTCACGGATGGTGACCTCCTTGCTGCCGTCATTCGCCTTCACTTCCACGCTGCCCTCGGGATCCCTCATGCGGACGGTGCCGCCTTGAAGATGGATGCCGCCGGCATTCATGACGGGAGGCGCGCCCAAGGCTTTTTCCATCTGCTTCTTCATTTCCTGCAGGGCGTTGCCCATCACAGGAGGAAGCTGTCCGGCTGGATCGTCGTGCAGGTCGAGAGCTCCGATGTTGCCTTCGATCGCGCCACGGATGCGGTCAGCGAGTTCTTTGGGAAACTCTTCAAGGTTGAGCTGATCCATCGGCTGCGGTTCGGTCGCGGTGATTCCCGCTGGGCGGCTGCCGAGGTTGACATCGACCTTTGCAGGTTTGCCCTTGTGGATGATTTCGAGAGTCACTTTGTCGCCTGGTTTCTGGGCCTCGACGCATTTCGAAATATCCGCTGGTGAGTTGATCGCCTGATCAGCCACGCGGAGGATCACGTCGTGCACGGTGATTCCGGCCTTGGCGGCGGGGCCGTCGGGCATCAGCGAGCGCACGATGATGCCTTCGTCCGCCTTTAGATCGAGGTGCTCGGACAGCACTTCAGGCACATCCGAGGTGACGATCCCGAGAAACGCCGTTGCCGGAGCTTCAGGGAGATTCTTTTGCGCGGCCGGTGGATCGAAGCGCAGTGGCTTGATCGCCGGAGCGTCCGCCGCTGGGGAGTTTACGGCCGGTGGCGGCGGTGAGTTGTCCGCAGGGGCTTCGAGCGCGAAGGCCGGAGCGGCCAAGGCGACTGCGAGGCCGGCGGAGAAGAGGGTGGATGGATTCGTTTTCATTGCTTACCTGTCGAAAGCGTGAGTGTTAGGAGTTTTTGTTTGAAATTGTTCAGTCCGTTTTGTCGGGAACCAGCCAGTATTTGACACGCGGCCGTTCGACTTCCACCGTCCTGCCACTGGCGTCCTTGAGGGTGGCATGGTCGGTGTAAACCACGCGGAGCACGCGGTGCGGCTCGTTGGATTTCCAAACGACGCCCTCGTCATGGACCTCGCTCAGGCCGCGGTTGAAGCTGGCCGGGACGAAGTTGCTGGCAGCGCTAGCGGTAACCGGAGAAGAGATTCTGTTGGAGGCTTGTGCCACCGTCTTCGGTGTTTCCGCCGTGGGGACGAGCAATGCCGAAGCTGCTCCGATAAGGGCAACAGCAGCGGCAGCAGCCCACGTGGAGCGGTTCCTGCGCTTTTTGGGAGCGGTGTTGCGGTTGGGAAAGAGGATGACCTTCTCGTCCACCGAGAAGTGGATGCCGGCGGTGATGGATTCCAGGCTGGCGAGAAAATCCGCAGGGAGCTTCGCGGGGGATGTTTCCCGCAGAAAGTTTTCGAACCGGATTTCCTCATGAGTCAGCTCCGTCCATGTGCCGTCGGCGGACGCTTCGAGGCGTGCAAGCAGCGCCTCGTCCAGCGGGGCGGCTTGGAGCTGGCGAAGTTCCTCTTCGAGATTGGATGGATCGTACTTCATTTTGATTAGATAGATAGGTCGCCGCGGCGGCGGGCGTTGCTGAGACTTTTCTTGAGCGCCTCCAATCCATAGCGATACCGGGAGGCTGCGGTGTTTTGGGAAATGCCGAGAGTTTCACCAATTTCCGCGAAGGTGCGCTCGCCCCAGATTTTCATGATGATCACTTCCGAGAATTTCTCCGGCAGCTCCTTGAGGCGGACCTCAAGCTGTTCGCGGGTTTCATCGTCGGACGATTCGCTTTCAAACCACGGGTGGTGTGCTTCGTATTCGGTGTCCGCCGCATCGGCCACGACGTTGTCCTCGCGGCGTTTCCGGCGGTCCACACTGCGGCTCAGATCGATGGCGAGGCGGCGGATGCTGGTGTAGAGATACGGCTGCCATGCCTCCTGGCCACCGACGAATTCGCCAGTGCGGACTTTTTCGACAAGCTTGACCAAGGCGTCCTGAAAAATGTCCTTCGCGTCCTCGTGGGAACGAGTCTGCTGCCGTGCGAACAGCAGGAGCTTGGGACCATACTCTTCCAGCCATTCCCTCCATGCGGAGGCGGCCGGAGGAGATTCAGAAACCGCAGTCAAGGATGTCATTGGTGTAACTTCATCCATAGAGCGGTGTGGGGTTGGGAATTTGTTTTAACTTTTCCAAGCGGCGAGTTTGCAGACCCGCTTGAAGTGGAGGGGATCGACCGGATTGATCGAAAGCCGCGTGCCTTTTTGGCAGACGACCATTTCGCACAGAACGGAATCCGCCTTGAGCGATTCGAGCGTGAGCATGTCCTTGAATTTACCCACGAATTCGAAATCCACCAGCCACCAGCGCGGGTTTTCCGGCTTTGATTTGGGATCGTGGTATTCGCTCTCCGGGTCGAACTGCGTGGGATCCGGATACGGCTCACCGACGACGCGGGCGATCCCGGTAACTCCGGGTGGCTTCGCATTGGAATGATAGAAAAGCGCGAGATCGCCCGCTTTCATTTCCTTCCACATGTAGTTCCGCGCCTGATAGTTCCGGACGCCGCTCCACTGTTCCTGGTTGGCCTTGGCAAGGTGGTCGATGCCGAAGACATCGGGTTCGGATTTGATGAGCCAGTGGCGCATGGGAAATCAGGCGATGGCTTTGACGAGATCCGCTCTTGGAGCGGGCAGGGGAAGGTGCTCGGGGCCGAGTTCCAGGCCTTTTGCGGCGCGGACGTCGGCTTCGATGGCTTCGAGCACATCGAGCTCAGGACGGAAGTTCGCGGCGTGATAGGAACTTCTAACGAGTGGTCCGCTGGCGACGTGGCGGAAGCCTTTCGCGAGGGCGATGGCCTTGTATTCGTCAAAGGCTCCGGGAGTGATGTATTCCACGACTGGAAGGTGTTTCTGGGTCGGACGCAGGTATTGCCCCATCGTCAGCACCGTCACGTCGTGGGCCAGGAGATCATCCATGGCGCGCAGGATTTCCTCGTGGCGCTCGCCGAGTCCTAACATGATGCCGCTTTTCGTGGCGACCTTGTTGTCCACCATGGCTTTGGCTTTCTTCAAAACCGTCAGGCTGCGCTGGTATTGGGCGCGGGAACGGACGAGGGGAGTGAGCCGCTCGACCGTTTCCAAGTTGTGGTTGAAAATGTGCGGACGGGCGTCCATCACCATCTGGAGCGCCCAGTCGCGGTCGTTGAAGTCCGGCACGAGGACCTCGATGATGATCTCGGGATTCGCCTCGCGGACAGCGTGGATGGTTTGCTGGAAATGCTCGGCTCCACCGTCGCGAAGATCGTCGCGGGCGACGGCGGTGATGACGACGTGGCGGAGGTTCATCCGGCGGGTGGCCTCGGCGACGCGTTGTGGTTCATCGGATTCGAGCGCGTCCGGCTTCGCGGTTTTTACAGCGCAAAATCCACAGGCCCGGGTACACTTGTCACCGGCGATCATGAAAGTGGCGGTGCCTTGGCCCCAGCATTCCCAACGGTTCGGGCACTGCGCTTCCTCACAGACGGTGACCAGTTTCAGGTCGGTTATGAGGGATTTGGTGGACCAGAAGGCCGGGTTGTTCGGGAGTCTGACTTTGATCCAGTCCGGCTTTTTATCCCGGTGCAAGGTCGGATCCATCTTCATTTTCGGGCCGCAACTGCTCATAACGGCGGGACCGTAGTCCTGCATCCGGCGACGTGGAAGCGGAAAGTGGGGGTTTCTACGGTCATGAAAAAAGCCCGCTCACCACCACGATTCCATCTGCAGACCCCAGGTGAATCCGGACGATTCGTTCGCGTAATCGAGCCCGCCGATGCTGCCTTGCAGGCCGTCGCTCCACTGCGCGTAAGTGATGAAGGCGCGGATCACCGGGCGGGTGAAAAACTCGCTGCCTAGGGCGATTTCCGGGGCGAGGGTGATTTTTCCGAGCGTCCCGCTGGGGCCGTAGGCGGAGTCGGTCACGTAATCGACGCCGGTTTCGAGCGCGATGTTGAAATACTCGTTGATGAACCAGATCGGCCGCACGCCGCCGGAAATCCATTGCTGGTCCGGTGTGTCGTCGCCGAAATCCGTGTATTGATAGACCAGAGCGGTGCCGAACGCGAACTGCTCGGCGGGCTTGAACACGAACTGGTCGGTGGCCCGGAAGCGCCAGGAGCCCTCAGGGTCCGGGCGGATGTAGGTGCCGGTGACATCGGAAAATGTATCGAAGCCGGAGGTGAAGGTTTTGGCCGGACCGCTGCCGATCTGGAGCGAGGATTTGTGCAGGCTTTCCTTGTCGCCGAGAAAATCCTTTTTTGTGCGGGTGATACTGAGTGCGGCACCCTGTGACGAGTCCGCTTGGGTGCCGGTGGAGGTTTTGCCTGAATCGGCGCTGGAGTAAACCAGCCCGACTTCGCCCTCGCCGCCGAAAAGCGGCCAATCATACCAGCGGAGATCGACGTTCCCCTTGCTGAAGCCGGCTTGGTTGATCGGGTCCGCAGTTCCCAACTGGCTGTAAACCGCGCTTTCCGCGCCGTCGCCGATCCATGCGACTGCGAATTTCCCCATGCCGAGCGGGACGTCCTCGATGCCACCGCCGCCGCCGCTCATGTCCCAGAAATAGAAGTCGTTGATGTGGATGTCGTGACGACGGTAGAAACGGCTGCCTGCCCAGATTTTCGCACCGGGAGCGCCAGGGATGACGTTGGCCACGGACGCCCACATTTCGGGCACGGTGACGTCGGTGTCGGAACCGGTGCCGTAGTTGTCGTAGGGATTGTAAAACGCGAGCCGCAGGTTCATCTGAGCGATGGGGCCGTTTGCCGACTCCTGGGTGAACGAATCGGGGCCGAAAAACGTCTTGGAAAACGCGAGTTCGCCGTAGTTTTCCGCCTCATTTCCCAACCGGTATTTCGCCACTCCCGGAATTCCGAACGCCGTCTGGGCTCCACCTTCATCGGAGCGGCCGTAGCCCGCGCGGAAGTAACCGGTGATGTCGATGTAGCCTTCGAGAATGTCCTCGATCCGCTCGTTGAGCGGGTTTTCGGCGTCCGGGCGTTTGGAAATATCGCGGATTTCCGTGTCGGCGCGGAATTGCTTCCCGGCCTCCTTGCGCCACTGGCGGGCATTTTCCGCAGGGACCGGAGCGGGTGGTGCTTCCTTGGGAATCTCGGTTTTCGGTTCGGCGGCGGGTCTGTTTTTTTTCGCCGGACGGGGCTGCGGATCTTTGGTTTCGAGTTCTTGAATCCGGGATTCGAGGAGGGAAATGCGTTTTTCGTAGTCTTGTCGGATGGCGTTCAGTTCGGCGTGGAGTTGTTCCGCGTCATTTTCAGCGGCTTGGGCCGGGCTGGCGAGATTGGCACCGATGAATCCCGCGACGGCGATTTTCCTGCAAAATTGGGTTTTGGTCACCCTCTAACCAATAGAAACAGGCGGCTCTCCGTCAAGCAGCGAATCATTTTTTGCGGAGGCGGTTTGCGCTTGGCGCGGGCGGGGGCCGGGGCACAATCGCGGCAGTGAATTCAGCGCCTCTTGGAATATTTGACTCGGGTGTCGGTGGGCTGACCGTCGTCCGCGCCGTGCAGGAGCTTTTGCCTGCGGAAGACATTCTCTACCTCGGCGACACCGCGCGTCTGCCCTACGGCTCGAAAAGCCCGGAAACCATCCGCCATTTCGCCGACGAAGACGTGCGGTTCCTGATCACGAAAGGCGTGAAAGCCATCGTCGTCGCCTGCAATACGGCCACCGCCCACGCCCTGCCGAGTCTGCATGAAAAGTACCGCATCCCGATCCTCGGCGTGATCGAGCCTGGCGTGGAGGCGGCGCTTTCGAACCCGGACGCCCAGCGGATCGGCATCATCGCCACCCGTGGGACGATCGGCTCGCACGCTTACCAGCACGCCCTCGCACTGCGCCGCACCGGACTGATCATTCATGCCCAGGCCACTCCGCTGCTGGTGCCTTTCATCGAGGAAAACTGGATCGATCATCCCGCCACGCGTCAGGTTTTGCAGACCTACCTCGATCCGCTGGTGGACAAAGGCATTGATACCCTGATGCTTGCGTGTACGCACTACCCGCTGCTGATTCCCGTCCTGAAGGAACTGCTGCCTTCTGATGTCCGCCTCGTGGACTCCGCCACCACCTGCGCCGAGCATTTGAAAAAGGAACTCACCCGCTTGGAAATGCTCGCGACCGATCCCGCGGACGGCGAACTGGAGTTGCATTTGACCGACATTTCCGACGAATTCGAGTCGCTCGCCCGCCAGTTTCTGAAACGCTCGCCCGGCCGGATTTTCCGCGCTGTGCTCGGCGTCTGACGGCGCAAGTTATTGTCTTGAATCCCCGCTGCTTTCTTGAACAGATCGCCCTTTGACGAACCTCCCCATCCGCAACATGAAATTATTTGGAACTGACGGCATTCGTGGCCGGGTAAATGAGTATCCGATCACCGCTGAAATCGCCCTGCGCATGGGTAAGGCCGTGGCCAATGTCCTGCACACCGCCGAGCCGAAGCGGAACCGCGTGATCGTCGGAAAAGACAC
>JBDSNC010000064.1:0-14748 GCA_039915545.1 Luteolibacter sp. | reverse complement strand
ACACCGCGGTGGAACTGGCCAACCGGCTGGAGGCAGCGGGGCTGGTGCTCCGGGAGGCATCGACGGAAGACCGGCGTTCCGTGGTGCTGAAACTCACCGAGGACGGCGCGGCCCGGCTGGAGGTGCTCACCCACGTGCATCGGAACGAACTGAAGCAGCTCAGCCCTGACATCGCGGCGCTGCTCGGCAACATTGCAAACGACGCGGAGTCATGAAGTTTTCTCTAGCGGAGTTCCGGCTTCCCATCCTGGCGGGCATGGTCGGAGCGGTGGTTGGCACGGGTGGGATCGGCTTGCTGAAACTGATCGGGCTGATCACGAATTTTTCCTATCATGGGAAATTTTCCGCGCATGAGGCGGTGCCGGATTTCTCCACGTGGGGGATGCTGGCGGTCCTGGTGCCGGTGGCCGGAGGATTACTGATAGGGCTGATCGCGCGGTTCGGCAGCCCGGATGTGAGAGGGCACGGCATCCCGGAGGCGATGCAGGGGGTGATGACGAATCAAAGCCGGATTCCCCTGCGCGTGGCGATTTTGAAACCACTCGCGAGTGCGATTTCCATCGGCACCGGTGGCCCCTTCGGTGCGGAAGGTCCGGTGATCGCCACCGGTGGGGCGATCGGATCGCTGTTCGGCCAATGGATTCCCAGCAGCACGGTGGAGCGGAAAATCCTGCTAGCCGCAGGAGCCGCGGCGGGGATGACGGCGGCGTTCGGCACTCCGCTGGCGGGGTTGCTGCTGACCATCGAGCTGCTGTTGTTTGAATTCCGCAGCCGCAGTTTCATTCCGGTGGCCATCGCCACAGGCGCTGCGATGGCGGTGCGGACCTGCTTCGGCGAGCCGTTCCCGATGCTGCCGATGGCTGCTGCCGCCGCACCGGGACCGATGATGGCCGCGGGCGCGGTGTTGGTCGGCGTGGCGGCCGGGCTGGTGGCGGTGGGCATCACGCATGGGCTGCACGCCATCGAGCATGTTTTCGAAAAACTGCCGGTCCAGTGGATGTGGTGGCCCGCGCTGGGAGGACTGGCGGTGGGGATTTTCGGTTGGATCGATCCACGGACGCTGGGGCCGGGCTATCAGAATTTGCGGGCGCTGCTGGACGGGCATCTGGCGTTCACCGCGCTGGCCACGCTGGCGGTATTCAAGTTTCTATCATGGTCGCTGTGTCTCGGCAGCGGCACCTCGGGAGGAACCTTCGCACCGGTCATGACGATCGGCGGCGTGGTGGGAGCGTTGGTCGCCATGGGACTGCACCCGTTGCACGGCTTCGAGGATTTTCCGGTGGGAATGGCGGCGCTGGTCGGAATGGTGGCGGTATTCGCCGGAGTGTCACGGGCGTTTCTAACGTCCGTGGCGTTCGGGCTGGAAGCGACCCACGAACCGTCCTCGGTCATGCCGCTGCTGCTTGGCTGCGCGGCGGCGGTTCTCGTCTCGCGTTTCTGCATGCACGAATCGATGATGACTGAAAAACTCGCGCGCAAGGGCGTGCGCGTCCCTACGGACTATGAGCCGGACATCCTGAGCGGGCTCACCGTTTCAAAATCGATGCTCGCCCATCCGAAGACCGTGCCGCCGGATATGACCGTTTCCGCGCTGGCAGAGAGAATCGCCGGCGGTAATCCGGGGTGGAACGCGGTGCGCCTGTTTCCCATCATCGATGAGCACCAGGTGCTGCTAGGCGTGATCAGCCGTGCCGATGTGTTAGCCGCCGTGGAGGCCGCGCCGGATTCCACCGTGCTCGATGCCGGAGTCGGCCGTCCCATCACCATCCATGCGGATGAAACCCTGGCCGACGCCGCGGACCGGATGATCCTTCATTCGGTCGGACGGCTGCCGGTGGTGGATCGTTCCTCGCCGCCGAGGTTGTGCGGACTCGTCAGCCGCCGGGAAGTCCTGCAGGCGCGCCAGCACCGGCTGGATGCGGAGAAGCGCGGCTGATAGGAACTCGCGAGGTCACCCGTTTCTCCGCCACCACTCGCTTTTGAGAAGTCCCCAGTCGTGGGTCTGGCGGCGATGGAGGGAGAACCCGGCTTTTTCCAGATCGCTCTCAGGCGGGACGAGGGCGCTGGCTTTCAAGCCGGTGATGATGCGGAAAAATGCATAGAGCATGCCGACGATCACACGGCTCCGCAATCCGGCGAGCGGGGTGGGGGCGATCTCGAAATCGGCTAACAGCCACTGCGCGTCCGGTGTGGCGCAGTGTCCGAGTTTTGAAACGACGAGGGCGAGTTGGTCCGCAGGGAAGCAATCGAGGAAAAAGTTCGTGACGATGAGATCGAACCCACCGGGAGGCCCGTCCCATTCGAGAAAATTCGCGTGGACGAATTGCACGTGATCCGCATCCACCTTGGTCCTCGCGATTTCCAACATCCTCGCGCTGATATCCACCATCACGATCTCCGCTTCGGGGAAGCGCCGCACGCACACCGGCAGGAAGCGGCCGTGGCCTTCACCGGCTAACAGGATTTTCGCGGGCACCTGGATTTCATCGAGAAACGCCATCCGGCAGCGCTGCAGCTTTCCTCCGGCGGTGAAAAACTCCATCGCCCGGTAGAACGGTGCCAATCGGTCGAAACCCACGCCGCAGGGAATAGGCGCTGGCAGCCCGCGCGGCAACACTTGTTACGGACGACGCCGGCGGCGCAGGAGCCCGGCTCCTGAAATCAGCTTTGCCGGTGACGATCTGGAAGATGGGGTGGAGAAAGCAGCCCCAATCTATTTAAGTTATCTGAAAAATCACCCGCGCGATCGCGCCCTTCTTCGGGTGATCGTTCGTGACAGGGCATTTCCGGCTGATATGGCTGCGGCCATGGCATTTGCACTTCATCCACGACTGGCGGCGGGCGGATTCGAGATCGGACACATCGGCGGTTGCGTGCTGCTTTTGAAAAACAGCGCTTTGTTTCCGTGGTTCCTGCTGGTGCCCGAGGTGGAGGAGGGGATTGAGGATCTGCACCAATTGGAGCCTGGTCATTACATCGAAGTGATGCTGGCGGTGCGGCGGGTTTCGGAGTTTGTTTCGAGTTATTACGAGCCGGACAAACTCAACGTCGCCTGCATCGGCAACCAGGTCCGCCAGATGCACATCCATATCGTCGGCCGGTCGTCGGACGATCCTGCGTGGCCGGGGACGGTGTGGGGGTTCGATGGAAAGAAAAGCCTGTCGCTGGAGGAATCGGAGGCGATCATGGCAGAGGCGAGAGGGTTTTTGAAATTGGACGAGTGATCCTGGAGTAAGGTTTGAGCATGAAAATTTTCGCACTGTTTCTGCTCGCCCTGCTGCCGCTCCATGCGCAGACCGGAGGGAAAATCGTGGAAGCCGCGCGCAAGCAGATCGGCGTGACCACCGCCTACGTGCCGGATTACGTGACATTGGCGTTTCCTAACGGCGATGTGCCGCGCGACGGCGGCGTCTGCACGGATGTGGTGATCCGCGCCCTGCGCGACGGTCTCTCGCAGGATCTTCAGAAGCTGGTGAACGAGGACATGCGGTCCAATTTCTCCGTCTATCCGAAAGCTTGGGGCCTCTCGAAACCAGACAAGAACATCGACCACCGCCGCGTGCCGAACCTGCGGACTTTTTTCAAACGCAAGGGTTTCGAGCAACCGCTGCCGAAAGCCGGCGATGTCGCGGATTTCCAAGCCGGCGACATCGTCACCTGCACGGTCGCGAAAACCCTGCCGCACGTCATGATCGTGAGCGACCACAAGACGCCCGACGGCCGTCCGATGGTGATCCACAATATCGGCGGCGGCGCACAGGAAGAGGACGCGCTCACCACGTTTCCGCTGACCGGGCACTACCGGTGGAAATGAAGCTGTCGTGGTTGCCGCTAGCGCCGGGGATTTGATCTGAAAAACGGCTTGGATGAGCACGGAATGATGTGCTAATTTCAACTCATGCGATTCGACCTGAAAAAGGACGTGGTGAGTTTGACGGAATTCGCACGCAACACGAAACAACACGCCGAAGATCTGAGCCTTGGCGGCGGGGCGAGGATACTTACCCAGAATGGCAAGGCCGCGATGGTGGTCCTGTCGCTGGATACATTTGAAGAAATGGCTCGGGATGCGGAGGAATACCGCATGGATCTGAGGCTCCGTGCGGCGTTGGAGAAATACAACAAAGGGGATCGTGGTGAACCGGCGAAGGCGGTGATTGGCAGAATCCGCAAACGCGCGCAGACACGGCGGGCCGCACGATGATGGACTACGAGGTGCTGCTTGCATCGGAAGCGGAGCGCTGTATTGACGAGCAGCTTGTTTGGTATGAGGCCGACGACGCGAATGGAGGGATCGAGCTTGCCGACCGATGGATGGACCAGTTGGAGCCGGTTCTTGAAAGCCTGGTCCGACACCCTGAACGACACGGATTGGCACCAGAAAACGGACGTTGGATGCCGGAGTTTTCCGTCCGGCAGATGCGATTCAAGCCGTGGACGACACCATTGGTCTGGAGAATTCTCTTTGTGATCGACCATGACGCCAAGCGGGTGACGGTTTTGCAGATTCGGCATGAGAAGCGGCCCTTGTTGCATGACGGGGGATCGGGGCAATGATCGGGCCGGTCGTCACTTTGCAGGAATTCCGGTTTGTGTTATCCAGGAACGGCGGCAAATTCCGCATCCAATCATGAACCTCGATCTGAAAAACAAAACCGCCCTCGTCACCGCCGCATCGGGAGGGATCGGTCAGGAAATCGCCCGTTCGCTTGCGGCGGAGGGTGCGAAGGTGGTCATCAACGGCCGGACTCAGGCCAGCGTCGATAAAGCCATCGCCGAAGTGCGGGCACAGGTGCCGGATGCCGATCTCGTGGCGCTGGTGGCGGACAATGGCACGGCGGAAGGCTGCGCGGTGACGATCCGCGAGCTGCCGTACGTTGACATTCTCGTGAACAACCTCGGCATCTACGAAGCGGTCGGATTTTTCGAGGAAACGGACGAGGCGTGGCACCGTCTCATCGAAGTAAACATCATGAGCGGCGTGCGGCTGGCGCGTCACTATCTGGCAGGGATGTTGGAACGTGGCGAGGGGCGGGTGGTTTTCATTTCGAGCGAATCCGGCGTGAGTCCGGCTCCCGAGATGGCGCATTACAGCGCGACGAAAACCATGCAACTCGGCATTTCCCGCTCTTTGGCGGAATTGACCAAGGGCTCGCGGGTGACGGTGAATTCCGTGCTCCCGGGACCGACGCGCACCGAGAGCGTGGAGAAATTCATCCAGGACGTTTTCCCCGGGCTTTCCCTGAAAGAGGCGGAACAGAAATTCATGGCGGAAAACCGCCCGACCTCGCTCATTTCCCGCCTGATCGATCCGAAGGAAATCGGTGACATCGTGGCGTTCGTCTGTAGCGACCGCGCCGCGGTGATCAACGGCTCGTGCATCCGTGCGGAAGGCGGACTGGTGCGGAGCGTGTTCTGAACAAGGAGTTTTTGACATCCTCGAATCGCGGGTCATCAGATTCGCAGGATTTGAGATGCTTTTTTCAGATGTTTCAATCTGACGATCCTATTTTTAGATTACTCCATTTTATCTCTTGGCCGCCGAGGGCTTGCCCGCTGTGATGGGGAAGCAATGGCCTACCTCGACGAAAACTTCCTGCTCCATTCCCCGACCGCACGCCGCCTTTTCCATGAAGTGGCCAAGGACCAGCCCATCATCGATTACCACTGCCATCTCTCGCCACGGGAAATCGCGACAAACCACCGCTGGGCGAACATTTCCGACATCTGGCTCGGCGGCGACCACTACAAATGGCGCCTGATGCGGGCGAACGGCGTGGACGAGGAGCTGATCACCGGCGACTCGACGCCCCGCGAGAAATTCCAAGCCTGGGCGGAAACCGTGCCCTTCACCCTACGCAATCCGATTCACCATTGGACGCACATCGAGTTGCAACGGTATTTCGGGATCGACCTGATGCTCAGCCCGCAGACGGCGGATGAGATCTGGGAGCGCACGAATGCAACACTCGCCGAGGCGGATTTCTGCGTGCATGGATTGCTGAAAAAATTCGACGTGCGCGTCGTCGGCACCACTGATGATCCGGCGGATCCGCTGGACGATCATGCTGCCATCGCCGCCTCGGATCTGAAGACGCTGGTTGTTCCGACATTCCGTCCGGACAAGGCGCTCAACGTGGATCGCCCGGACCTGCTGCTGCCGTGGCTGACGAAACTCGAAGGCGCGTCCGACACGACCATCGTCCATCTTTCTGATCTGCTAGGAGCCCTGCAAAAACGCCACGACGATTTCCATGCGGCGGGCGCGCGCCTGTCCGACCACGGTCTCGACCGTCTCCCTGCGCTTCCCTGCACCGACGAGGAAGCGGCGATGATCTTCAACAAGGCACGCGCCGGAAAAGCGGCGACTGCGGAGGAGAAGGAGAAATTCTCGTTCTATCTGATGGTGTTCTTCGGTCAGCTCGACGCTGCGAAAGGCTGGACGAAACAACTACACCTCGGCGCTTTCAGAAGCTGCAATGCCCGCATGTCCAAGCAGCTCGGTCCGGACACCGGCTACGACACCATCGGCGATACCGAGCAAGGTGCGGCGCTCATCAACTACCTCGACACCCTCGCCAGCGCCGGCTCGCTGCCGAAGGTGGTGCTCTACAATCTCAACCCGCGCGACAACTACCTCTTCGCCTGCATGACCGGCGTTTTCCAGGACGGCACGGTTCCCGGGAAAATCCAGTTCGGCTCCGGCTGGTGGTTCCTCGATCAGAAAAACGGCATGGAACTCCAGCTTGACGCGCTGTCCGCTACGGGCCTGCTCTCGCGCTTCGTCGGAATGCTCACGGACTCCCGCTCATTCCTGTCGTTCCCGCGGCATGAGTATTTCCGCCGGATTTTCTGCAATCTCCTCGGCAGCGAGGCGGATCGCGGCGAACTGCCGGACGACTTCGAAGCGCTCGCGGAACTGGTCCGCGCGGTCTGCTTCGGCAATGCGAAGCGGATGTTCGGATTCGATGTTTGAAAGTAGTCAGGACTTCAGCCCGTTCTGTCCCTTCCAGAGCCGGACTGAAGTCCTCACCACATTCACACGCAATGATTCCAAAAATCCTCCCGTCGCTTTTCCTTCTAACTATCACCCTGCATGCCGCGCCGGTTTTCATCGGCACGAACACCGGCGGCACCAGCAAGAGCAAGGGCATCTACCTCGCTGATTTCGATTCCGCCACGGGCAAGCTCAGCGAGCCGAAGCTGGTGGCGGAATACGGGAGCCCTGGATTTCTCGTGCTCCATCCGACGAAGCCCATCCTCTACGCGGTGGGACGGCCGACGAGGCCGTTTCCGAACGGCACGAGCTCGGTCGCCGCATTCTCCATCGGCAAGGATCACTCGCTGAAACTGCTCGGCGAGGCGTCCACCGGCGGCAAGGACGCCTGCCATCTCGCCGTGGACTCCAAGGGCCGCACGGTGGCGGTCGCAAACTACGGCGACGGCCACATCTCCACCATCCGACTCGATGAAAACGGCGTCCCTGGCGAGGCAGTGACGGTCATCGCCAATAAAGGCTCCGGCCCGAACAAAAGCCGGCAGGATGGGCCTCACGCGCACGGCGTTTACTTCGACAAGGCGAACAAGCATCTCTTCGTCCCGGACCTCGGACTGGACCAGGTCTTCGTCTATCCGTTCGACGCGGCTGGCTCGAAACTCGGCGAAGCGCTGCCCTCGCTGGTGACGGCCCCGGGAGCGGGGCCGCGGCACATGACGTTCTCGCCGGACGGAAAATCCGCCTACGTCGTCGACGAGTTGGACTCGACGGTCACCACAGCGTCCTACGACGCCGCCAGCGGGAAATTCACCGTGACAGGCACGACACCCACACTGCCGGCGGATTTCACAGCGCCGAACACGACCGCCGAGATCGAAGTTCATCCTAACGGGAAATTCCTCTACGCTTCAAACCGCGGCCACGACACCATCGCCGTCTACCGGCGGGATCCGGAGACAGGCGCGCTTTCTTTCCTCCAGCATGCTCCATGCGGTGGGAAAGCCCCCCGCCATTTCAAGATCGATCCGAGCGGAAAATGGCTGCTCTGCGGGCATCAGAATTCGGACGATATCAGCGTGCTCGCTCTGGATCCGGATACGGGGCTGCTAGGAGAACCCGCGGGCACGGTGCCGTCGCCGAGTCCGATCTGTTTGTTGTTCGCCCGTTGATCCGGGATCCTCAGGAATTTTCCAGATTCGATTTCATCAGCTTCTCTCGCCGTTCGCGGACGAGTCGGACGACGAGGGCGGTCCATCCCGTCTGGTGGGACGCGCCAAGACCCTCACCGGTTTCCGAGTGGAAATACTCGTGAAACAACAGCAGGTCCTGCCAATGCGGGACGTCGGTGTAGCGGTGTGCCTCGCCGTAACAGGGGCGGTATCCCGTTTTGTCCGGCAGGAAAAGCGCGATGAGCCGGTCGCACAGATCGATGGCCACTTCCAACAGCGTGACCTCCTTCCCCGAGCCCGTGGGGTATTCTATCAGGAAGGTGTCCCCGTAGAAATAGTAGTAACGTTCGAGGGCCTCAATGATGAGGAAATTGATGGGAAACCAGATCGGTCCGCGCCAGTTCGAGTTTCCGCCGAACATGTCGGTGGTCGCCTCGCCGGGTGTGTAGGGGACCTCGTGGCGCTGGCCGCCGTGCACGAAGACGAAGGGTTTTTCCAAGTGCGCCTTGCTGAGCGAGCGGATCCCGAAGTTTGATAGAAATTCCTTCTCATCGAGCATGTAGCCGAGGCTCTGGCGCAGACGGGTCTCCGAGGGAATGGCCAGCAGGCAGCGTCCCGGATTCTTGTCACCGGGGATCCGGCGGACCGTGATGTATTTCAACAGGTCCGGGCGGTTGGTGAGGAACCAGTCCATCCGCTTGCGGAAAGCGGGCAGGGCGTCGATGGTTTTCTGTTTGAGAACGGTCACCGAACACATCGGCAGCAGCCCGACGAGCGAGCGGATGCGCAGCGGGATGGGCTCCTTGTAGTTGATGATGAGCTGGTCGTAGTAGAAACCGTCCTCGTTGTCCCACAGGCCGGTGCCGCCGAGCGAGTTGATGGCGTCGCAGATGTTTACGAAGTGCTCGAAGAATTTCGATGCGATGTCCTCGTAGGCCGGTTTTTCCAACGCAAGTTCCAGCGCCATTGCCAGCATTGTCAGGCAGAACGACGCCATCCACGCGGTGCCGTCCGCTTGATTCAAACGTCCGCCGCCGGGGAGGGCGTGGGAGCGGTCGAACACCCCGATGTTGTCGAGTCCGAGGAACCCGCCGCCGAAGACGTGGCGGCCTTCGATGTCCTTGCGGTTCACCCACCAGGTGAAATTGAGCAACAGTTTCTGAAAGGCGCGTTCGAGGAATAACAGATCGCGCTCGCCCTTTTTGTCGGAGATTTTATACACCCGCCAGACAGCCCACGCGTGGACTGGCGGATTGACGTCGGAGAAATTCCATTCGTAGGCAGGGAGCTGGCCGTTAGGGTGCATGTACCATTCGCGCAGCAGCAGCAGGAGCTGGTCTTTTGCGAAGCTCGGATCCACTCCGGAGAAGGGGATCATGTGGAACGCGGTGTCCCACGCGGCGAACCACGGATACTCCCACTTGTCCGGCATGGATAGAATGTCGCGCGCGAAAAAGTGGTTCCAGTCCGCGTTGCGGCCGCGCAGCCGTGCGTCGTGCGACGGTTCGCCCTTCTCTCCCTTCAGCCAATCATCGACGACGTAGTAGAAAAACTGCTTCGTCCACAGCAGACCGGCGTATCCCTGTCGGCAGATCAGGCGCTCCTCGTGGGAAATGTCTTTCGGGATCACGTCCTCGTAGAACTCGTCGCACTCGGCGATCCGCTCGTTGAACGTTTCCTCGAATTTCTCAAACTTCCCGAGCCCGTTCGCCTCCTTCACCGAGTGCAGCCGGCAGCGCACCGTGATCGATTTTCCCGGCGGGACCATGAACATGAAATGATAGGCCGCCTTGGTGCCCGCCGGGGTGGGGGATACCGCGTTCTTTTCCCCGTGGAGCAGGTAGCGGTGGAACGCGTCCTTCACGTACGGCGTCGGATTCTCCGTGCCGGATACCGTTTTGAAATTCGTTTCGTTCTCCGTGAAAAGCACCGGCACTTTCCGCCGCGATCCCGGGGAATCGCACTGGAAACGGAACTCGCCCAGCGTCTCATGGCGGGCGACGAGCACGTTGTCCTCGGCGACGATTTCCGGCTTTTTGGAGGGTGCCTCACGGTTGTTTTCCCAACTCCACACGTTGCGGAACCAGAGCGTCGGCAGAATGTGGATGGGTGCCGCCTGCGGGCCGTGGTTGGTCACCGTGATGCGCCACAGCATGTCCTCCGGCGAGCGTTTCGCCACCTCTTGGATCACGTCGAAGTACCGGCCTTCGTCGAACATCCCCATGTCCGCCAGCTCCAGTTCCGGCCCGCTGCGGCCGAGTTCCTGGTTTTTCTCTCGGATCGCCGTGTAGGGATACATCCCGTGCGGATACTTGTAGAGCGCCTTTGTGTAGGAATGCGAGGGCGAGGAATCCAGGTAGTAATAACACTCCTTCACGTCCTCGCCGTGGTTTCCCTCGTTTCCGCCGAGGCCGAAAAGCCGCTCTTTCAAAATCGTGTCCTTGCCATTCCAAAGTGCCGGCGCGAAGCACATCCGGCACTGGCGATCCGTCCACCCCTGCAATCCGTCCTCGCCCCAGCGGTAGGCCCGGCGGCGCGCGTGGTCGTGGGGAAATGCCGCCCAAGCGTTGCCATGATCCGAATAGTCCTCCCGCACCGTCCCCCATTGGCGCTCACTAAGAAACGGCCCCCAGCGACGCCATTTTTTCGCGTCCCCGCTCCCTTCCGCCACCCGTTCTTTTTCCCGATTCGTCATTTCTGCCGAATAATAAGCAGGAACCGTGCACGGGGACCAGAAAGAGTGAGCGGATTTTACGGAAGGCATTGAAAATTCAGCGCAATGCGTGACGGAATGCGTCAAAAGTCCGCTTCTCCGTCCGATTCCAACCCTGCGCCGGGCAAGCCCTCCGCACCACCTACAAATTCCTCGCCACATCCGGGTGCTTTCGCTAGATATGACCTTTGTCTGTCATCAATGTCCGGCAAACAAAGGAACACAATGACCATTCACGACAGTTCCACGCTCTCCGCACTGATCAAGGCCTACGAGCACTCGATCATTTTCGAGGAGTCGCTTCCCAGCGCCTTCAAGGTCGCGAAGATCTTCACCCGGATGCGCTGGTCAAACGGCGGGCTCGTTCTTTTGGCCGTCCGGCCCGACGGAACCATGATCGGTCTCGATCCCGAGGAACTTGAGGCGATCTACGAGAGATTCGAGGGATTGTGTCGCGAACTCACCAACACCCGGATCGAACTCGGCACGTTGACCGTGAAGGACCGGGTGGTGGTTTTCATGGTTTTCAACACGACTCCGCGGAATCTGGCACCGCTCAGGCGCTATTCCCGGTCAATCGGAAACGCACGGTTCATCTGATGGCTGCCCCCCAAGACTTCATGAAGGGGCAGGACGCTGCCTGGATGAAAGATCTCCCGATGCAAACCGAATCCAACATGGAACAACCCTCCTCCGTCACCATCGCCGGGCATCCGCTCACCTGTCCTCATTGCGGCAATGACAGGTTTCACGAACGCAGTTGGCAGCTTAACACGGCGGGGATGACCTTTTTCAATCTTGATTGGCTGAACCAGTCCGCGATGAATTACATTTGTTCGGATTGTGGCAGAATTGAATGGTTCACGAAACCACCGGACGACACATCCGCCTTTTCGACAACCGAGGGCGACGCCGACTGCCTGTCCTGTGGGGCGGTCATTCCGGATGGCAGTTCGATTTGCCCCAAGTGCGGATGGACCTACGTCCAGTGACCAATGTGATCATTCGATCCGAGGCCATTTTCCCTCCTCCCGCCCCCTGAGCCTGCGGGGGGAGATGATATCGCGGAAATTTTGACAGGCGGCGCAAGTTGGCTATGGTCCCGCCGTTCCCACGAACCCATCATTTTTACCATGAGCGAAACAACCGTCGAAAAACACGTCTTCCAAGCCGAGATCCAGCAATTGCTCGATCTGGTGGTCCACTCCCTCTACACCGACAAGGAGATTTTCCTCCGCGAGCTGATTTCCAACGCTTCGGACTCGATGGAGAAACTCCGCCACATCGAGGCGACCGAGAAAAACATCCACGCGCCGACCCTGCCGTTGGAAATCCACATCACCACCGATGCCGAGGCGAAAACGCTGACCATCGCCGATCACGGCATCGGCATGACCCACGAGGAGCTGGTGATAAACCTCGGCACCATCGCCCATTCCGGCACCAAGGCGTTCCTCAAATCCGTCAAGGACAGCGGCAGTACGCCGGGGAACATGATCGGCCAGTTCGGCGTCGGTTTCTACTCGGCCTTCATGGTCGCGGATCAGGTCAAGGTCCACACCCGCAGCTGGCGCACCGACGGCGAGGAACTCGTCTGGATCAGCGATGGCAAGACCGGCTACGAAATCGAGGAATCACCCGGCCAGGAGCGCGGCGTGAAAGTCGTGATGCACCTGAAGGAAGAGCTCAGCGAGTATTCCGAGGAAACCCGCATCAAGCACCTCATCGAGCGCTACAGCAATTTCGTCGGCTTCCCGATCTTCCTCAACGGCACCCGCGTCAACGAAGTCGAGGCGCTCTGGCTGAAGAACAAATCGGAAATTTCCGAGGACGAATACAAGGCGTTCTATCAATTCGCCTGCAAGGCCTGGGACGAGCCCGCCTACCGCCTGCATTTCAGCGCCGACGCGCCGATCACCATCAACTCCCTCATCTTCGCCCCGAGCGAGAACCCCGAGCGCATGGGCTACGGCAAAGTCGACTGCGGCGTCGCCCTCTACTCGAAGAAAGTCCTCATCGATCCCGAACCGAAAGGCCTGCTGCCCGACTGGATGCGCTTCATGAAAGGCGTCGTCGATAGCGCGGACCTCCCGCTCAACATCTCCCGCGAGACGATGCAGGACAGCGCGCTCGTGAAAAAGTTAGGCGCTGTCATCAGCAAGCGCGTGATCAAGATGTTCGAAAAGGAAGCCGAAGCCGATCCCGATAAATACCGGGGCTTCTACAAGAAATTCGACCGCTTCTTCAAGGAAGGCATCGCCACCGACTACGCGAACAAGGACGCCCTCGCGAAACTCCTGCGCTTCGAATCCTCCCTCACCGAGCCCGGCGCCGTCTGCGGTTTCTCCGACTACGTTTCCCGCGCGAAGGACGGCCAGGAATCGATCTATTACCTCGTCGGTGGCAGCCGCGAGCAAGTCGAGAGCAGCCCGTATGTGGAAGCGTTCAAAGCCCGCGGCCTCGAAGTCGTCTATTTCACCGATGCCGTGGACGAATACGTCGTCGAGTCGCTCGGGGAATTCGATGGCAAGAAACTCGTCTCCATCCGCCACGGCGGCGTGGAACTCGAGGACAATGCAACGGAAGGCGAATCTCTCTCAGAAGAAAAAACCACCGCCCTCTGCGAGTTTCTCAAAAGCGAACTCGGCGACCGCGTCACCGCCGTCGCCAGCGGCAAGCGCCTCGTCGACAGCCCGATCATCGCGCTCGTCCCCACCGACGGCATGAGCCCGCAGATGCGCCAGATGATGAAGGCGATGGACGAGAATTTCAAAGACGAGGTCAAGGTGGAGCTGGAAATCAACCCGCGCCATCCGCTCGTCAAAAAGCTCTCCGAAGCCAAGGACACCAACCCGGAACTCGCCAAACTCGTCGCCCTTCAGCTCCTCGACAACGCCCTCATCGCCGCCGGCCTGCTCGAAGACGCCCGCGACACCGTCAAGCGCATGAACACGCTGATGGAAAAAGCCATGGGCTGAGCGTCGGATAGCTAATCAAAACGCAATCACTCACAAAATCCCCGGCCCTGTCCCGCCCAGCGGAAGACAAGGCCGGGGATTTTTGTTGGTATGTTATATGCGTGGAGGCTTTGTCTAACGTTTGGAATCCGCGGCCAGCTTTATTGGAATTCACTGGACTGACTTGCTATCTCAGCGGCTTTCTGGGGATTGATTCTATCGTAGACACGGAAGCCCTCAATGTGCCAGTGACGCAAAGAAAGATGGCAAATGCACCGATATGCGGCAGTTAGGTGTCGGTGCAACAATGGGTCACGGTTCCGTGACTTCCTTGATTTTCGATTTGAACCAAGGTGCTTTGGCGAGACGATCCTTAGTAAGGTTAAATGAACTGAGGAAATCCAAAGGGACGCGTTTCATCGGAATTACCCGATAGCAGGTAGCGAAATCGGGTGATGCGTAGGCCTGGCGGATGGAGGCAGGATCCGCCTCGTGGGCGCCGCGAAGAGTCGGAACAGTTCGCAATTCCTGAATCTTGCCACGTTCATACTTCAGCTCAAGTAAGGGATTTGCCTCTTTCCAACGAAGGATGTCTGCTTTCCATCCCTCGGGTTCGAACCCTGGAATTTCAAGCGAAGCGATGTTGTCTGGATGATAGAGAAGATTTTCGATTGAGTAGAAGGGCAGGATGCGGTAGTTCGGTAGCTCGGCTTTGATTGCCTGAATCTCGGTATCCATAAGGAAATCGCGATCACGGAGGGCAAGATAGCCGGGATTGCTGCGGGCCATCGCGAAGACGCCGGCCGCGTTGTCCGAGCCGCCGGGCGGGATGAAGAGGCGGGACGCATCGTCACAGGCGGCGTTGTAGAGCGCATGATCCTTGCCCTCACAGATGATGATGGTGCGGTTGGC
>JBDSNC010000059.1:0-32905 GCA_039915545.1 Luteolibacter sp. | reverse complement strand
ATGCCGGGAAACAGCAGCCAGGCGCAGGTCATCGGCGCGAATATCGACATCGTCACCGTCGTCACGGACGCCGGCTCGGATTTCAACATCCGCCGGATGGAACGCTACTTCATGCTCATCGGCCGCAGCGGCGCGACGGCGGTGGTGCTGGTGAACAAATCCGACCTTCTGCCCATCGAGCAAAGCCTCGCTGCCGCTGCGGAAATCGCTGCGTTGTGGGACGGCGCGAGCGTCCACGTCACCAGTGCGGTGAGCGGCCAGGGCCTCAAGGTGCTCAAGAAATACATCAAGAAGGGCATTACGATGTGCATCGTCGGCTCCAGCGGAGTTGGCAAATCGACGCTCGTGAACCAGCTCTACGGCGAGGACTGGCAGTGGACCAGCGAGGTGAACGAGATCACCGGAAAAGGCCGCCACACCACCACATCCCGCGAGCTCGTCCCGCTGCGCAACGGCGGCATGCTCATCGACAATCCCGGCATGCGCGAGATCCAGATGTGGACCGACGAGGCCACGCTGCGCGACAGTTTCGCCGACGTCGCCGCTCTGGCAGCCGATTGCAAGTTCTCCGACTGCAGCCACCGCAAGGACGCGAAGTGCGCCATCCGCGCGGCTGTCGAGGCCGGGACGCTCGATCCCGCGCGTTATGAAAATTTCCTCAACCTCGAAAACGAGATCGCCGCTCTCAAGAAGCGCTCGGAGAAACGCCAGATGGCTGTCGAGCGCTGGGCCAAGCGCAACAGCGTGAAGGCGCGCAATCTCGCTGATAGAATTCAGCTCGAAAAGGACGACCGCGGCGACCTGTGAGAAAACAAACCCGACCCACGATGTTGTTTTTCCGCAATCTTTCCCAGGCCGCGATGGCATTCATGGCGGCCTGCGTGTTAATCGCCCCGCTGCCCGCCTCCGCTCAGGTGCAGACGCTCAAGAAGGTCCTGGACAGTCAGCAGCCGCCTAAGCCTGCCGCCGCCGAAAAGCCGGAGGACGCGAAGGCGCGGCTCCAGCAGTGGCTCAAGGAGGCCCGCGAAACGCTCGCCCGGTTTGATGATCCGGCCGCCGCCGGTTCGCAACCCGCAGGCATCACCGCGGCGGATCTTGAGGAACGCCGGCGCGATGCCGAGCAGACCGTTCTCACCATTGGCCGCTACATCACGACGCTGGACAACGTGGCGGCGGTCAGCAAATCGGTGCAGGACGCCCGCGACGCCGGTACCGCGTGGGTGGGCTTCAAGGAAAAGCCGCCCTATCCGATCACGATGGTGGACGACCTTCGCAACGAGCAGGACGCCGTGCGCGGGAAACTCGCGTCCTATGAATCATCGCTGGTGGTTTTCCAGCGAACGCTCGATGAGGTGCTGGCGGATAGCAAGGTGCAGGAAACCACGGCGAACAAGCTTCCGGTGGGCGGTGACGATCTCGCCAAGTGGCGGTTGGAAGCCGCCCGCAACAAGTCGCGGTTGCTCGCGGCGCGCGCCGGGCTGGTCCAGTCGAACTGCGATGTCACAGGCTATCAGATCGAAGTGGCGAAGCTGGAGCTGGCGCTGTTGGATCGCAAGATCAAGGCGGCCAAGGCGGGAACGGGTTTCAGCCAGGCGGATCTTTCGAAAATCGAAGCAGCATCGGAAGACCGGAAAAATATCTGCCGCAAGGAGCTGGACGCGATCGCGAAGCGCCAGAAGCTGGCTCAGGCGACCCGCAAGCAGGAGCGTGCGGCGTTCGACGCGCTGGTGGCTTCCGTTCCCGAAGGAACCCAGCCGCCGGGCATGGAGCTGGCGAAACTCCGCATGGAAGTAGCGGACGAGCGGTCGGACACGCTGCAGACGATTTCCGAAGGGCTGGAAAACCAGATCCAATTGGAGAACCTGATTTTCGAAGCCTATCAAAACCGGAAGGCGCTCCTGGACGCGTCCGATCAGGCGAAGCGCGACAAGGCGCTGGCGTCGCTCAATTCCCTGTTGGACCGCATCCGGGCTTGGGAGATTTTCAGCTCTAATGGAATTCCGGGGGTGGAGGCGGACATCAGCCGGCTGGATTCCAGGTCCGCTTCGATCGGTGCGGAAGACCCCCGCTCGGCCCTGCTGGTGGAGCAACGCAAGATCAAGGCGGAGAAGCTCGCGGTTTTCCAACGATTTTCACAGGGAGTCGTGATCCAGAGGCGGCTGTTGGAGCGCTGGGTCGGTGACTTCACGCCGAAGCTGGAGGAGAAGAAGGATATCTATCACGGTGTTTCCACCCTGGCGTCGAAGTCGTGGACTCTGGTGAAAAGCGTCTGGTCGTTCGAGGTGACGCACAGCGAGGAGAAGTTCGAGGTGGACGGACAGGTCTTCACCAAGAAAACGCCGGTCACGCTGGGCGAGTTGCTGCGTGCGTTGTTCTTCTTTACCGTCGCCTACGCGGTGCTCTCGAGAATCGCTAACAAAATTCAGCGCGGCATTGTCGGTCGCGGCCACATTGCCGACGCGCAGGCGAAAACGCTGCGCAACTGGGCGATGATCCTGGTGAGTGTTTTCCTGGCGATCGGCACGCTCTCACTTTTGAAAATCCCGATCACCGTGTTCGCTTTCTTCGGCGGCGCGCTGGCCATCGGTTTGGGCTTCGGATCGCAGACGCTGATCAAGAATTTCATCTGCGGCATCATCGTCCTCTTCGAGCGGAAGGTCCGCGTGGGGGACATCGTCGACGTCGGCGGGTTGTCGGGCACCATCACCGAGATCAACACCCGTTCTTCGGTTCTGCGGGGGAGTGACGGCAAGGAAACGCTGGTTCCCAACTCCTATTTCCTCGATAACCGGATCACCAACCTCACTCTATCAAACCGCCGCGTCCGCCGCACGCTGAAGGTGGGCGTGTCCTACGGCACGAAGCCGCAGGACGTGACCGCGGCACTGAAGGAATGCGTGGAACGCCACGGGCTGGTGCTCAAAGACCCCGCACCGGTGGTGACGCTCGATGACTTCGGCGATACCGCGCTGGTGTTCATGATCTACTTCTGGACCGAGTTCAACGACAAGACCAACGGCGACGTGGTGGCGAGCGACATCCGCTTCATGATCGAAAAACGTTTCGGCGAACTCGAAATCAAGCTGGCCGCCGCAGAGCGCGACATGCCCGTCCGCATGGGCCAACCGCTACAGATCGAATGGGTGAACAAACCGGCCGAATGAGCGACGACGAAATATGGATGGCACTCGCGCTGGGCGAGGCACGCAAAGGTATCGGCCGCACCGCGCCGAATCCGCCGGTGGGCGCGGTGATCGTGAAGGATGGAGTCGTGTTAGGAAAAGGCTGGCACCGCGCTGCCGGACAACCGCATGCGGAGCGCGAGGCTCTCGCGGATGCTGCGGGGAAGGACGTCAGCGGAGCCACGATTTATGTCACTCTTGAACCCTGCTCCACCCACGGCCGCACGCCGCCGTGCACGGCGGGAATCATCGAAGCCGGAATCTCGCGGGTGGTTTACGCCTGTGTGGATAGAAATCCGGACCACGCCGGCCGCGCGGATGCCTTGCTGGAAACAGCGGGAATCGAAGTGGTTTCCGGCGTTTGTTCCAACGAAGCGGAGAAGATGCTGCGGCCGTTTTTCAAAGTCCGTGAAAGCGGATTGCCGTGGGTGATCTGGAAAAGCGCGATGAGCCTCGACGGCCGCATCACCCGCCCGCCCGGCGAAGGTCAGTGGCTGACCGGCGAACTGGCGCGGGCGGACGTGCAGCGTCTTCGCTCCACGGTGGATGCCATTCTAACCAGTGGTGAGACCGTGCGCCGCGACAACCCCGGACTGACCATCCGTGTGCCGGAATTGTTGGAAGGCCGCCAACAACCGTGGCGCGTCGTCGCGACCGACAAACCCGAAACCATGCCTGCGGACGCGCCGTTGTTTTCCGACGAATGGAAACAACGAACGCTGATCCGCCCGCGCCATGATCTCGAAGGAACGCTGCGCGGTCTGGTGACGGAGCAGGGCGTGCTGACCGTGATGGTCGAGGCCGGCGGCGTTTTTTCGGCAGCCTTGTTCGAAGCGGGCTTGGTAGATGAAGTGGTCGTCTACTACGCGCCAATGCTCTGCGGCGGCCCGTCGCCAGGCTTGGGTGGCGTGGGGTTGAAAGGGTCGCTGCATCTGGATGAGATCGATTTCCAACAATTTGGAAATGATGTGCGGTTGAGGGGGATTGTCGGACGATGAACGGACCGCGAAATTCATTTCGCAAGTCGGATCGGCTACTGGTCAGGCGTATGCGCCGCTAGTTCCGCTTCGATTTCCTCGATGCTCGGGAGGCAGGTGTCCAGCGGTTCGGGGAGGGCGCGGACGAGCTGGTATTCGGCGATGCCGATGGGCTTTTCCATGCCGGAGAGGGCATACTCGGCGACGAGGTGGTTTTTCGTTTTGCAAAGCAGCAGGCCGATGGTGGGTTTGTCATCAGGAGCTTTGATTTGGGCGTCCACGGCGGCGAGGTAGAAATTGAGCTGGCCGGCATGGTCCGGTTTGAATGGGCCGGCTTTGAGTTCCACGACCACGTGGCATTTCAACCGGGTGTGATAGAAAAGCAGGTCGATGAAGAGCTCGTCGCCGCCGACTTCGATCCGGTATTGGCGGCCGAGGAAGGCGAAGCCCGCGCCGAGCTCCAGCAGGAAGCGGGTGATGTGGCGGATGAGGGCGTTTTCGATGTCGCGTTCGTGGGCTTCATCGTCGAGTCCGAGGAAATCGAAGAGATACGGATCTTTTAGTGCGGCGAGGGCGAGCTTGGCTTCCGCCGCAGGCAGGTGACGCTCGAAATTGGTGATGGCGGCTCCTTCCCGACGGTGAAGCTGGCTCTTGATGTGGCTGTCGAGCGTGGGCCGTGACCAACCGTCGGCAACGGCCCGGGAGGCATACCATTCGCGCACCGTCGGGTCCGGAATTTTCGTCAACAGACTGATAATGTGGAACCAAGGCAATTGGGCAGCAGCCTGCTGCCCAATTTGAAGATCCGGACAAAACTCCGCGAAGAACTTCATATATTTGAGATTTCGGGTGGAGAACCCCTTCATCTCCGGGAAGGCCTGGCTCAGGTCGGTGGAAAGGCGCTGGATGACTTTCGCTCCCCAGCCTTCGTTGGATTGGCGCTGGAGGATGTCCCTGCCGATGGAGTGGTAGAGGGTGATGAGCTCCTGATTGACAGCAAGCGCGGCCCGCTGGCGGGCGGAGGCGATGCGGGACTTGAGGCTTTTCAACCAGTCGCCGTAGTCGGAAGGAAGGATTTGGTGGGCGCTCATCGTGGATGTTAGTATTCACGGTCCGAGCGCAAGGTCGAGCGCGTGGACGACGTGGTCGATTTCCTCAATGCTAGTGGAGAGCGGGGGCATGAGGACGATGGTGTCGAGGATGGGGCGGGTGAGCAGGCCGTGGGCGCGGGCGGCGAGGCAGACGGATTCGCCGAAGCGCTCGCCGGGTGGGAATTTCTCGCCGTCGGGGCGGCGGAGTTCGATGCCGGCGATGAAGCCGCATTGGCGGATTTCGTGGACGATGGGGTGGCGGGATTGCAGGGCGGCGAGGCGGTCGCGGAGGCGGGCGATTTTTTTCGGGAGTTTTTCGAGGGTTTTTTCGGTTTCGAAAAGATCGAGGCTGGCGAGGGCGGCGGAGCAGGCTAACGGATTCGCGGTGTAACTGTGGCCGTAGTAGAACGCCTTTTCCGGTGCGCCGAGGAAGGCGTCGTAGATTTTCCCGGTGGTGAGGGTGGCGGCCATCGGCAGGTAGCCGCCGGTGAGGCCTTTGGCGAGGCAGAGGAAATCCGGGATGACGTTTTCCTGCTGGCAGGCGAACATGGTGCCGGTGCGGCCGAAGCCGGTCATGACTTCGTCGAGGATGAGGTGGACTCCGTTTTCATCGCACCAGGTGCGGAGCTCCGCGAGCATGCCGGGGGCCCAAGGGCGCATTTCGTTGACGCCCTGGATCAGTGGCTCGATGACGACGCCTGCGACTTTCCCGGCGGGGAGGGTTTTCAGCTCATCGAGCGAGGAAACGTGCCGGGCGGGATATCCCATGCCTCGGAAGCGTTCGAAAAACCGCCCGACGCCGCCGAGTGAAGCGGCACCGAGGGTGTCGCCGTGGTAACCGTTGGCGAAAGCGATGAAGTGGTTCCGCTCGGGCTCGCCGGTCTGCAGGCGGTATTGCACGGCCATTTTCAGAGCGCATTCGACTGCGGTGGAGCCGTCATCGGAGAAGAAAACGCGCTCCAGGGTGTTTCCCGTAAAAAGGGCGCAAAGACGAGTGGCGAGTTCGGCGGCGAGCGGGTGGGTGAAGCCGAGAAACGAGCTGTGGGAAATTTTTTCGAGCTGCTCGCGGATGGCGGCATTGATCGCCGGGTGGGCGTGGCCGTGGATGTTCGTCCAGATCGAGGAATTGCCGTCGAGATACTTCCGGCCCTCGGAATCCCACAACCACGAGCCCTCGCCGCGACTGATTACCAATGGCTCATGGCCGCGCGCGCACCATTCGGACTGGCGGGTGAACGGGTGCCAGCAGTGCGCCTGATCGGCGGAAATCCATTGGCGGGTGTCGTCACGCATTGGCGCGATTATGAGCGGAATCCGCAGCGCGGAAAGCGGGAATCGTGACGAAATTGTAAGAGGAAAATCTTGGTATTGATCCTGCTTTACGTGATGACGTGCCCGTGTGCTGCCGGAATCGGGACTTGTCCCATTCCTCAGCCTCAGACGAGCCAAGCCCCCCTTCCCCCCCGGTAAAGTGCCGCAAGGCACAACACTCCCCCCGATCAACAGTCGGCGGATGTTGGAGATTTCCCCCTTCAACATCCGCCGATTCTTTTTGCCAGTGGGGGAGACAATTCCCCGGAATTGTACGCGATCGCGTCATATCTTATGGCCGGAAATGGGATATTTCTTGGGTGTCGCCGCAAGCACACTCCCCCCCATGGTGCTGCGGACTACGGCACATTTCCCCCCGAAACCACGTCGGCGGATATTGGTGGTTCCCCCATCAATATCCGCCGATCTGCGTTTGGGCGGTCAACGGATCGGAGCTTGATCGGCCTCTCTCCAGGGTTTAGGCCGTGCGGACCGTTTCATGTCCCTCTCTTCCTACGCCACTCCCTCGCCCGCGCTGCAACGCGAGGTGACACGCCGCCGCTCGTTCGCGATCATTTCCCACCCGGACGCCGGAAAAACGACGCTGACGGAGAAATTCCTGCTCTACGGTGGCGCGCTGAACCTGGCCGGCAGCGTCACCGCGCGGAAAAACCAGCGCGCGACGACCTCCGACTGGATGGATCTGGAAAAGCAGCGCGGCATCTCGGTTTCCTCCACCGTCCTGCAATTCGAATACAAGGACTGCGTCGTCAACATCCTCGACACGCCGGGGCACAAGGACTTCTCGGAAGACACCTATCGTGTGCTGACCGCCGTGGACGCCGCCGTCATGGTGGTGGATGCGGGTAAAGGCATCGAAAGCCAGACGCGGAAACTTTTCGAAGTCTGCCGCCGCCGCGGAGTGCCGATTTTCACCTTCATGAACAAGCTGGACCGCCCGGCCCGGCCGTCGATGGACCTGCTCGACGAGCTGGAATCCGTGCTCGGCATCCACGCGTTTCCGGTCAACTGGCCGCTCGGCGATGGTCCTCGCTTCCGCGGAGTTTATGATCGCGAACAGAAACAGGTACACCTTTTCCAACGCACGGTCCACGGAGCCTACCGAGCGCCGGTGGCGGTGAGTGGCATCGAGGATGAGAGTGTGAAAGACGCTTTGGAAGAAGGCACATACCGGCAGGTTTGCGACGAACTCGAACTGCTCGAAGGCGCGGGAGCGGAGTTCGATCTGGAAAAAATCCTCGCCGGTGAACTGACGCCCGTCTTCTTCGGCAGCGCGGCTAACAACTTCGGTGTGCAGCTCCTGCTCGACCGTTTCCTCGAACTCTCGCCACCACCGACGCCGAAAGTCAGCGGCGAGATGCTGATCGATCCCGCGTCCGCCGAATTTTCCGCCTTCGTCTTCAAGATCCAGGCGAACATGAACCCGAAACACCGCGACCGCATTGCGTTCGTGCGTATTGTTTCCGGGAAATTCGAACGCGACATGGATGTCATCAACGGTCGCACCGGCGAAAAAGTCCGATTGGCCAACTCGCAGCGCCTTTTCGCCCGCGAGCGCGAAACGGTGGACGATGCGTTCGCCGGCGACGTCGTCGGCCTCGTCGGAAACTACGATCTGCTCATCGGCGACACGCTATCCTCTCAGCCCGGCGTGACCTTCGATGAAATCCCGCGCTTCGCACCGGAATGCTTTTCCTTCCTGCACAACAAGAGCACCGCGAAATACAAACGCTTCCGCGACGGTCTCCAACAGCTCCTCAAGGAAGGCGTCGCCAGCGAGTTCCAGCTCCTCGATACCGGCGGATCGCAAGTCCCGCTGCTAGGTGCCGTCGGCCCGCTGCAGTTCGAAGTCCTGCAATACCGCCTCGAAGGCGAATACGCCGCTGAAACCCGGATCGAGCAGGCCAACTGGTCGCTCGCCCGCTGGCTCAAGCCGAAGGAAGGTGACCCGCTCGCCCCCGAAGCCCGCCCGAATCTCTCCCTCGGCGCCGCCCTCGCCCGCGACTCCAACGGCTGGCTCGTCGCCCTGCTTCCGAGCGAATGGGCCCTGAAAACCTTCGCGGATAAGAACGAGGACTGGAATCTATCCGAGCAGCCGTTCCCGCCGCCGGTGGTGGAGAGGTAGGACACGGTGGCGCGGACCATGCGCGGATTCCGCGAGTTTTGATACATGAAGGGCCTGCCGTGTATGGAAATTACCGTTTTCTATACATGAGCCCGTCACCTGCTCTTATTTCCCCAAACCGGGTTTCGATGGAATAACGCGGCTTCTTATTGAATCGAAAGCCGTTTCGGTTAAATAAGGCGCGTCCTTATTACCCGAATCCACTCTTCCCGCAATGGACCCCACCGACTTTGAGACCGATCAACGCGCGAATTGCCAACGCCAGCCGGAGGGTTACCACGCTTTTCTTCCTCCATCGCTTCCACCGCTACTGTCGATTGATTGGAAACTCGCCGCGCTCATGTCCGAGGCGGACCGTGCGGTGGCGGAACTCAGCGGGGCAGGTCGGCTGCTGCCCAATCCTCACCTCCTCATCCGTTCCTACCTGCGTCGCGAGGCCGTCCTCAGCTCATTGATCGAAGACACATACGCCGAGATGGACGAACTCCTTCTTTTCGAAGTGGAACCCTCCGTGGAGCCTCCCCGCGCGTCGATCCGCGAGGTTGCCAATCACGTTCAGGCATTGGAAACCGGTCTCGCCCGCCTCACCGAAATTCCCATTAGCAGCCGCCTGATCCGCGAGTTGCATGCCATTCTGCTTTCCACCGTACGTGGCGGAGAAAACTCCAAAACCCCGGGCGAGTTCCGCCGTTCCCAGAACTGGATCGGGCGTCCTGGCTCAAACCTGAAGACCGCCACCTTTGTGCCTCCGCCCCCGCATGAGCTCGACCAACTCCTCTCAGATTGGGAAAACTACCTGCACGCCGAGTCCGACGAGCCCGATCTCGTCAAAGCCGCACTCCTCCACTACCAATTCGAGGCCATCCACCCCTTTCTCGATGGCAATGGCCGTATCGGTCGCCTGCTGATCACGCTTTTTTTCTGCGCCCGTGGCACCTTGTCCCAACCGCTCCTCTATCTTTCCGCCTATTTTGAAAAATACCGCGATGAATACTACCGTCATCTGTTGGCCATCAGTACCCGTGGGGATTGGCAGGAGTGGCTGATCTATTTCCTCACCGGCGTGCGCGATACCGCCCGGGACGCTTTGGCGGATACCCTTGCCATCACAGATCTTCATCAAAACTACCGCAGCATTTTGGATACATCCAAACGTCCGCCGACTGCCGCCGCTGGCGTGCTGGACTCCCTCTTCGGTTCACCCATGCTTTCCATTTCCGTCCACGCCGGACGTACGGGAGAAAGTTACCAAAGCGTCTCCAAAGCCGTGGCCTTCTGGCAAAAACACGGACTCGTCACCGAGATCACCAACCAACGCCGTCACCGTATCTTCGCTGCGCCCGAAATCCTCAAACTCACCCGGGCAAAGGCATGAAATTAATCAAGCTTCCCAGCGAGTGGACGCTCAAAACCTTCGCCGACAAGAACGAGGATTGGGTGCTGTCCGAACAGCCCTTCCCGCCCCCGATCGTGGAGAGGTGAGCCGGAAGTTCGTCATTTGGAAACTTTGGCTTTCGCCAGATATTCGCCTTCATACTTGCTCCACTTGGCGTTGTCTCGCGAAACGATGCGGACCTGCCATGGAGTTTCCTGCCCCAACTCGTCTATGGTGCGCCGGATGCAATCAACTGCGGCTTCCACAACCGCTTCCTCGGTAAGTTCAAAGGGCTTTGTGGACTTCATGGTGGATAGGTCCAATGTTGCCACGTAATGGCGGGTTTCCTTGTTCCACTCTCCACCGACCGAAATACCCAACAGTGACAACAGGTTGGAATCGTCCGCGATTGTTTCCTTCCGTTGTAAGAGCTTGTTTCGTGATGAAAGGTAACCGATCACGCTTTCGGGCACGGCGTTGGCGATGACGGGTATCTTGGCAATGATGATGCCGGAGTCGCCTTCGGTTCCCATGGCTGTCAGCGGTTGATAAATAAACCAGATTCCGGATGTTCCGCCGAAAGCGAGAGTGGATGCGACAATTGAGATTAGCAGGAGTAGTTTTTTCATCGGGTTGCACGGGGATTTATCAGCCTATCAGATCATCGTAAATTACAGACTTATAATCACCACCGAGGCAACGGACGGCGATTTGGAGTTTCCGTTCGAGGGAATTTCCTCCATCAGTTTCCTTGATAGGTGGACGGGCTCTTGTCCACCATGTCGAAATAATAATCCATGTCGTAGGTGACGGCCTTCTTGGCCAGCGCGCGATATTTCGCGGCGCGTTCCGGCATTTCGCGCTGGAGATAGAAGGCGTAGATATCGCGCGGTTCGGAGGAGGAATACTGGCCGACTTTTTCGAAGGCATCGAGAAACCGATCCCATTTGCCGGCGCGGATGTCTTCCGCGGGCTGTGCCTGGAGATGTTTGAAGAGAAGTTTCCAAGCGGTGAAGGCGGGGATTTCGCCACCGGACCAGTTGTTGGGAGATGTCTTTTTTTCGATCACCTGCGCGAGTTCTTCCAGATGCGCGCCCGGATCCTGCCGTGCCAATGCCAGCAGCGAGAGCGGCCCCGACTCGGGGTTTGCGAGGTCCTGCTTGAGGGCGGCGGCTACCGTTGGAATATCCGGGCGGAAGGAATGCAGGCTTTCCAATGCGGCGCGGCGGACGGCGGGATCCTCGTCTTTGATCAATTTGCTCAACACGGGAACGATGCCGGGGTTCTGCATGAAGCCGATGGCGTAGGCGGCGCACTTCCGCACCTCGGGGGCCGGATCGGTGGCGAATCCGGCGAATTGTCCCGTGGTGGAATCACCGGGGCGGGCGAAATCGGTGAGAAGCAGCACTGCGGCAGCGCGGACCGGGATTTCCGAGGCCTCCAGCCATGGGCGCATGAACTTCTGATGGATGTCCCGCATTTTCACGAGTCCCATTGCGCGAATGGCCAGCGCACGCGTCTCGGGCGCGGCGTTGCTGTTCGCCACTGCGACGAGTTCCCGCCAAGCGAGCGCACCACCGGCGTTCCGGGTGCCGCGGTCCAGTTGTGCCAGACCCGGGACTTCCACTCCCACCGTGCCGAGCCAATAGGGCGCGAGGTCATCGGAAAGGTAGGGGCTGCCATCCCCGATCACACGAATGGCAGCTTGGGCGATAGCCGGCTCCGGTCGCGAGATCAGTTTGCTGACGGCGGAAAGCACTTCGATCCGTGAAAAATCCTGGGTGTGGTCGTATTTGTAGCCTCCGGGGCTCTCGCTCATCCCGTCCATCTGCTGGATCGCATAAACCACGTCGTCAGGCACCGGGCTATCCCGCAAGGCAATGAGCTCGGTCCACATGATTTCCGGCAGGGCCTTCGCCGTGACCGGCTGCTGGTCCCGGCAGCGCAGCACGCCCAGATCCATTTTTGAAGTGTGGTCGGGTCTTATCTGACGCGCCCCGGCATCCGTCTTGTGGGCGACGACGACATAGGTCCGGCCCGCCTCGAAATGGTAAAATTGCGGGGTATAACTTATTCCGATACCAAGGATATTGGCCTGCTCATCATAATGCCGGAAACGCACCTCACCTCCCGCAGCCTCGCCCTTGATTGGCGAAATGATCCTGAAGCGCGTCTCCCGCGCTTCGTATCCCGACACCGGCTTGAACCACTCGTCCTGCACCGGCCCGCTGGCGATGGCTTCACCTTTGAAAATGAAGTCCGACTCCTCCGCGAGTTTGTCCAACTTTGGCGCTGGACCGACTGGGTAGCCCAACGCCGCCCCGGTGAAGGTGAGGTGGCAAAGAATCATCAACAACCAGGAGCGGGGAGTTTTCATAAGTGTGAAATGGCGGATAGTCACGCCGGGGTTGAAATTTTCAGCCCGCGTTGGCGGATCCAGCGGTAGATCCGGTGGAACTTGGACATGAAGATGGCGCCGAATCCGGTAATCACGGTTGGGAAGGCAAGGCGGACCGCCAGCGGGAGGTTGGACAGGTATTGCTGATTCAGGGTTCTGGCCTGGATCAATGGCGTCAGTGTCAGTTCCTCGACGATGCGGGAGATTCCCCATCCTGCCAGCAGCACTCCGGTGAGGAAAATCATCACGTGACTCCAGGCGATGGCACTGTCATTTTCCGGTGTCTCCGGCGCGGCGTCCTTCAGGGCAAGACGGCAGACGAAGGGCGCGTTGAACCAAACCAATCCCACCATTAGCAGATAAAAAAGGGAGGACGGGAGATAGATCGCCAGCGGGCTGGGCATTTTTTCCACGAGCTCGGGTAGAATGGAGCATTGCAGTTGGTAACTTATCATTGCTCCACCCAATTGATCGAGGCAGCGCAGGGAGAAGTAGATGGCGATGATCCGCGTCAGGCCGACGAGAAATCTGAGAGGCGTGTTTGAATTCATGTTTTTGCTGGGCGGGGCTTGCGAAGGTCCTGCGGGAAATTTCCGCACAGACACCAACGGGTTCTATCGAGTGGAGGAAAAACGAGCGAGGAAGATTTCTCCACCGGGTGGGATCCTCAGTGAGGGATGTTTGTTGTTAGCGTGGTGTGTGTCGGAAAGGTTGGCGGCGTCCGTATGTCAGAGATCGCCACAGCCATTCCATTGGACCGAACTGATAGCGGCGGAGCCATTCACGGCTGGCGATCAGTTGAACGCCGAAGACCGTGAGCCCGATGAATGCTGCTGGAGCCGGTGCGAGTTTGCCGAATTGCTGCAGTCCGTAGCCGTAGAAGATCAGGCTGAAAACGACCGACTGCGCGAGGTAGTTGCTGAGCGCCATCCGTCCGACCGCCGCGAAAAGCGAGACCAGAGTTCCGCTGGTTCCATTACTGAACCAGAGGGTGAATCCCGCCGTGAGTCCCAGTGCCATCGGAATATACGAGAGCGCATCGACGACGTGGGAGGACAGGGGCAGAGCTTTCCCGCTGATGGCAGACCAGAAAATCAGCGAGGTCGCAAAGGCTCCGACTACCGTTGCAATCACGAAAAATCCAGCAAGAAACCGTCGGTGTTTTGCTGGTTCCCTCAAGAGGCCCTTCCGCCATGCCGCCATTCCCAGCAGCATGAGGCCGAAGGTTTTCGGCAGCACACTCAGCAGAAGGGGAAGCATGAAATCCCAAGTCTCGTGCCAGCGCAGGATCAGGATCAACAAATAGTTCCCGTTGGCGTAAACCTGGGTTGCCACCGCAGCTTGGGTGCGCATCATTTTTTCCGTGGGAAGCGAAACCCAGTTGATAGGCGCGAACGAAAACGAAATGGCTGCGATGCCGAGACTGATCGGGATCCATGCAGGCAACCGGATGAAGGGAATCGAGAGTATCCCGCAGATGGCATAAAGGCAGAGGATGTCGCCATTCCAAATGAGGAACATATGGACAATGCCGATCGCCAGCAACACTCCAAAGCGCCGCAGCAGGAAGGCCGCGGCATTGGTTTGTTTCCGACTGGTCCGTTCCGCCTGAATGCGGGTTCCGACGCCGAAAAGAAACGAAAACACCGTGAACGCCTTGAACTCAAACAGCCACGTGGAAACGAGATCGATCCATTCGTTCAGCGCTCCCGGATGGGTGTGAAAGACGGCAATGTGCTCGAAAAGCGAAACGCGGAAAACCGTAAGTAGGTTGATCCAAAGAACCCCGAAGAGCGCCATGCCGCGCAGTGCATCCAGACTCGGCTGGCGCTCATTTCCGGAGAGCGGGGTCACGTTCTTGTCCGGTGGTTCACGCGCTGATCAGAGCGGCGGGGCGACCGGCGGGCTGTGAGCTCCGTTGTTCCAGCAGCTGCACGAACTGGCGGATCAGCAGTGAGGGCGTGTTCGCCTGCCAGACGGCCCACATGCGGAATTCGAAATCGGTGTGATCCGACTCCAGCGGGACGATGGTGACGCCCTGGTTTTCCAGATCGAGGACGAGCGGCAGTAGCGCGACTCCTTGATCCGCGGCGACCAGAGTGATGAGGGAATCGAAGCCCTCGACCTGGCGGATTTTGCTAGGCTTCAGGCCCTCGCTGGCGAAGAAGCGGAGCGTGTCCTCGCGGTGGACGGAGCTCTTTTCCTGGCCGAGGCAGAGGAGGGTTTTTCCCGTCACTTTCTGGAGCGGCACGCGGGTGCAGCCCTTGCAGGAATTCAGCTTGGAAACGGCGACGCCGAAGGTGGACTGGATGACGCAGAGGCTTTCGAGGCCGGGGAGGTTTCCGGCGTTCTGGCCGTAGGCGAATCCGATGTCGATCTTGCCGGCGGCCAGCGCATCGAGCTGCTCGGGCGGGAGCATTTCCACGAAGGAAACCTCCACTTCGGGGTGGTTCTGGTGGAAAAGCTTGAGCGTGCCCGGCAGGAAATCCGTGGAGATCACACCCACGCTGCCGATGCGCAGGCAACCGAGATTGCCGGCTTGGGCGTCGCGGGCGCGGGACACGGCTTCCTCCGCCTGGCTGAGCACCTCGCGGGCGTCGGCGAAGAAAATTTCCCCGGCCTTGGTCAGGGAAACGCTTACGGTGTCCCGTTCCAGCAGCCTGACGGACATTTCATCCTCCAGATCCTTGATCTGTTTGCTGAGCGCCGGCCGGCTGATGTGCAGGCGTCCGGCGGCTTTGCGGAAATTCAGATCCTCCGCAACGGCCACGAAATATCTCAAATGTCTCAGTTCCATTCCGCACCACTGGTAATCTGAAGTTACCAGCTTGGAAACATCAAAATCATTCCGATTTCCTGAAACCACTTCATATTCACGCCTCGCCCCCTGCTTCCGCCGCAATTTTCACGACCTATTCCTTATGCGCCCCATCCTGTTTCTCCCGCTGTCCGTCCTCTGGCTGCTTCCTTCCTGTGGAAAAAAGCCCGCTGCCGGACCACCTCAGATGCCGCCTGCCGCAGTGACGTTCGTTCCCGCCGCCTCTGAGACGGTCCAAATCACCAAAGATCTTCCCGGCCGCATCGACGCGCTGCGCGTGGCTGAAGTCCGGGCGCGGGTTTCCGGCATCCTCTTGGAAAAAACCTTCGAGGAGGGCATCGACGTCCAAGCCGGCCAAGTCCTTTTCAAAATCGATCCCGCGCCGCTCACCGCCGTCCGCGACAGCGCTGCCGCCAGCCTTGCCCGTGCCGAGGCGAACCTGAAAAAAGCGCAGAACGACTCGAAGCGTTTCCTGGAGCTGATCGCCACCGACGCGGTCAGCAAGCAGGAAACCGAAACCGCCGAGTCCGCCCTCCAGGTCAGCAGCGCGGAACACCTCGCCGCCGAGGCCGCTCTCAAAACCGCCGAGCTCAATCTTGGCTACGCCACCGTCACCGCGCCGATTTCCGGACGCATCGGCAAGGCGCAGGTCACGGAAGGCGCGCTCGTCGGACAAGGCGATGCCACGCTCCTCGCCGTGATCCAACAGCTCGATCCAATCTACTTCGATTTCACCCAATCCAGCACCGACCTGATTGCACTGAAAAACAGCGGTGCGGGCAGCGACCAGAACAAGGTCACCCTGCTGCTGGAAGACGGCACCGCCTACGAACACCCCGGGAAAATCCTCTTCTCGGAAGTCTCCGTGGACCAGACGACCGGCATGGTTTCCCTCCGCGCCGAGTTTCC
Source organism: Luteolibacter sp. (assembly GCA_039915545.1). Taxonomy (GTDB): domain Bacteria; phylum Verrucomicrobiota; class Verrucomicrobiia; order Verrucomicrobiales; family Akkermansiaceae; genus Luteolibacter. Next base: position 16,698 of record JBDSNC010000059.1, on the reverse strand, counting down.
GAATCCGAAGCGCGACCTGCTTCCCGGCATGTTCGCCCGCGCCCGCGTGCTCCAGTCGGTGAAGGAAAACGCCATCACCATCCCACAGCGCGCCGTCACCCGCGGCGCTGGTGGGGCGGGCAGCGTGCTGGTCATCGACGAGGCCAACAAAGCCCAGCTCCGCATCGTCCAGACCGGTGAGATCACCGGCGACAAATGGGTGGTCACCTCCGGGCTCAAGGCCGGCGAAAAAGTCATCATGGAAGGCCACCTCAAAGCCCGCCCCGGCTCGCCCGTGGTGCCGGCACCGTTCGTCGCTTCGCAAACCAACAAACAGTAACTCTCCGATTTCATGGCCCGCTTCTTCATCGACCGCCCCGTTTTCGCGTGGGTCGTGTCCATCCTCATCGCCCTGCTAGGGATCATTTCGATCACGAAACTCCCCGTCGCGCAGTATCCCGCCGTCGCCCCGCCTTCGATCTCGATCACGGCCAACTACGCCGGCGCTTCCTCGGAAACGCTCAGCGACACGGTGACCTCCGTGATCGAACAGCAGCTCAACGGTATCGACAACCTGCTCTACATGTCGTCCGCCAGCGATGCGAACGGCACAGCGGTCATCACTTTGTATTTCAAGCCCGGCACCAATGCGGACGTCGCGCAGGTGCAGGTCCAGAACAAGGTCCAGCTCGCCACTCCCAGTCTCCCGCAGACCGTGCAGCAGCAGGGCGTGGTGGTGGCCAAGGCGACGCGGAATTTCATGATGTTCATCGCTCTTTCCACGGAGGACGGCAGCCTCGATGCGATCGCACTCGGAAACTACCTTGCCTCTAACGTTCTCGACCCGATCCGCCGCGTGCAGGGCGTGGGCGAGGTCATCCAGTTCGGCACCCAGTATGCCATGCGCATCTGGTTGGATCCGGACAAACTCCTCAGTTACGGCATGACGCCCGGCGACATTTCCGCCGCGATCGCCGCTCAGAACACGCAGGTGCCGGTCGGCCAGGTCGGCCAGTTGCCCGCGGTTCCTGGCCAGCAGCTCAATGTGATTCTCCAGGGCCGCGCGACGCTGCGTGAGGCGGAGGAATTCAAAGGCATCGTGCTCCGCGTGAACACGGACGGCTCCCGCGTCTATCTGCGCGATGTCGCCCGCGTCGAGCTGGGCGGGCAGGATTACACGATCAAGGCGCGCATCGACGGCAAGCCGACCGCCGCCGCTGCGGTGAAGCTCTCGCCCACCGCCAACGCGCTCGACACCGCCGAGGGGGTGCGCAAGGAAGTGACGCGCCTGGCTCAGTTTTTCCCTCCGGGCGTGAAGGTGATCTATCCGCTCGATACCTCCACCTTCGTGAAAATCTCCGTGGAGGAAGTGCTCAAGACGCTTCTCGAGGCCATCGTCCTGGTGTTCCTGGTGATGTATCTTTTCCTGCAAAACATCCGCGCCACGCTTATCCCGACGCTGGTGGTTCCCGTGGCCCTGCTAGGAACCTGCGGGCTGATGCTGGCGTTCGGTTTCTCCATCAATGTGCTCACCATGTTCGGCATGGTGCTCGCGATCGGCATCCTGGTGGATGACGCGATCGTGGTGGTGGAAAACGTCGAACGGATCATGAGCGAGGAAGGCCTTCCCGCAAAGGAGGCCACTCGGAAAGCCATGGGCCAGATCACCGGCGCGCTGATAGGAATCACGCTCGTGCTGACGGCCGTGTTCCTGCCGATGGCATTCTTCGGCGGTGCCGTGGGAACGATCTACCGCCAGTTCACGATGTCGATGGTGTCGTGTATGTTGTTTTCAATCTTCCTCGCGCTGTCCCTCACCCCCGCGCTCTGCGGCACGCTGCTCAAGCAGGTGGACGCCGGCCATCATCACGCGAAGGGCGGATTCTTTGGCTGGTTCAACCGTACCTTTGATGCGGTGACGCGTCGCTACCAGAGCTGGGTCGGCGTGCTGATCAAGCGGACCTTCGCGGGCATTCTTGTATTGGTTTGCGTGATGGGGCTGGTGGTGGTGCTTTATAAAAACATGCCGTCCTCGTTCCTCCCGGAAGAGGATCAGGGATATTTCATCACGCTCATGTCGCTGCCGGTGGGGGCGACCGACGAGCGGACCGGCGAGGTGCTCACGAAAGCGGAGGAATATTTCGCGAAGCAGCCGGAGATCGAGCACTACTTCACGGTAGCCGGATTCAGCTTCGCCGGACGCGCGCAGAACTCTGGACTCGCCTTCCTCCGCCTGAAGCCATGGGAGGAACGGCCGAAGAAGGACAACCAGGTGCAGGCGGTGATCCAACGCGCGATGATGGGCCTCGGCGGCATCAAGGACGCGATTGTTTTCCCGGTGAATCCACCGGCGATTCCGGAGTTGGGAACGTCATCCGGATTCGACTTCTGGCTCCAGGACGTCGGAGGTGTCGGCCATGCCGCGCTTGATGCGGCGAAGGGCCAGCTCCTCGGCATGGCGGCGCAAAATCCGAAGCTGGCGGGCGTCCGTCCGCAGGGACTGAACGACGCGGCGCAGATGAAAATCGAGCTCGATCAGGACAAGGCGAGCGCCCTCGGAGTTTCTCTAGCCGATATCAACACGACGATGCAGACCGCGTTCGGTTCATCCTACGTGAACAACTTCGTCAACGGCCCGCGGGTGCAGCGCGTGATCGTGCAGCTCGACGCGAAATTCCGCATGACGCCGGAGGACATCGGCAAGGTTTACGTGAGGAACAAGTCCGGCGGCATGGTGCCTCTGTCATCTGTGACGAAAGTCGAGTGGTCGTTCGGATCGCCGCAGCTCCAGCGTTACAACGGGCTTCCGTCCGTGAACATCGTGGGGGCCGCCGCGCCGGGTCTGAGCTCGGGTGAGGCGATGGATGAGATGGAGAAAATGGCCGCGCAACTGCCGCCGGGACTTGGCTTCGAGTGGTCCGGCCAATCGCTGGAAGAACGGATTTCCGGCAACCAGGCGCCGATGCTGTATGGCGTTTCGATCCTCATCGTCTTCCTCTGCCTTGCCGCGCTTTATGAAAGCTGGTCGATTCCGGTGGCCGTCATCATGGTGGTCCCGTTAGGAATTATCGGTGCGCTCGCTGCCGTCCATTTCCGCGATCTGCCGAACGATGTGTATTTCAAGGTCGGTCTTCTAACGACGGTCGGTCTCTCGACGAAAAACGCCATTCTGATCATCGAGTTCGCGCTCGATCTGCAGAAGGAAGGATTGGGCCTGATGGAGTCGATCCTGAAAGCCGTGCGCCTCCGCCTGCGGCCGATCCTGATGACCTCGATGGCCTTCGTGCTCGGCGTGCTGCCGCTGGTGTTCAGCACCGGCGCGGGATCGGCGAGTCAGAACGCGATCGGCACGGGCGTGGCTGGCGGCATGGTTTCCGGCACGTTCCTGGCGATTTTCCTCGTTCCGGTTTTCTACGTGGTCGTCCGCAAGGTAGTGGCACGGTTTTCCGGTCACAAGATCCCTGACGACGTTCCCATGCAGGCGGGCGACATCTGACGTCCGCGATCGATAGAATTTTGCCGGCCACTTTCATGGTTGGCCCGGCAAAAGGCCCGACCGCACCTGGGGGGGAGCGGTCGGGCCATATCGTTTTCAAGCGGCGAGCGGGCTGGCCAGGCGGATCAGTCCGGCGTCGAGTTGGTATTTCTGATCGGCCACCACCTGGATCGGCAGGTGGCCGAAGGTGCCGTCGCGGAAGACCATGATGGAGTTCGTCTGTCCGGCATGGAGCGAGTCCACGGCGGCGACTGCGAATTTGTAAGCCATCACGCGGTCGTGCACGGTGGGCGAGCCGCCGCGCTGGATGTGACCAAGGACCGTTAGTCGCGCTTCCATTCCGATGGAGTCGTTGATGTAGCGCGTGAGGTAGTCGCCCATGTTAGTTCCCTCGGCGACGATGGCGATGACGTATTTCCGACCGCTGGCGATGTCGTGCCGCAGACGCGCGCCGATGGTGTCGAGGTCGTATGGAATTTCCGGAACAAGGCAGATCTCCGCCCCGCAGGCGAGCGAACTTGTTAGGGCGAGGTAGCCGCAGTGGCGGCCCATCACTTCGATGACGAAGGCGCGGGAGAACGAACTGGCGGTGTCCCTGATGGAGTCGATGGCTTCGCGGATGACGTTGAGCGCGGTATCGACGCCGAGACAGTAGTCGGTGCCGGCGATGTCATTGTCGATGGTGGCGGGAATGCCTGCGAAGGGTACGCCGAAGTCGGCGTAAAATTGGTTGAGCGCACGGAATGATCCGTCACCGCCGATGACGATGAGTTTTTCAATGCCGCGGCGCTTGAGGTTTTCAAAAGCCTGGCGGCGGAACTCGATGTCGAAGAAGCGCTTCGATCGTGAAGAGCGGAGCACGGTGCCGCCGCGGTGGAGGATGCCGGACACGAGGTCGCGGTTGGAAAGGACGATGTTGTCGTCGATGAGTCCGCGCAGTCCGTCGTAAACGAGATAGGGAGTGTGGCCGCGCTGGGCGGCGTATTCGACGGCGCATTTGACTGCGGGGTTCATTCCGGCCGCATCTCCGCCGGAAGTGAGGATGGCAATGCCTTTGGACATGATAGTTATGGCGGTTGGTAGGATCCGCTGGAGGAAGGCAAGCATCGCGGGTGCCGAATCCTTGGGGAAATGGGGATAACGGCGTTTGTTGCCGTATCTTGAGGCGAGGGTGGGGAACAGGCAGCATCGCCTGTGTCACCTTCAGAGCCCGCGGAACTCGGAGGCGAGTTTCTTCGCCGTGGCGATGGTGTTGCGGTGCAGCTTCGCGGTGAACGCGGGCTCGCGGTTGTAGCCGCCGCCGTAGAGCACGGCCACCGGGATGCGGTTCTTGATGAACGCGCTGAGCAGGACTTCGTCGCGTCGCTGGATGTCCTTGAGGGAAAGGTGCATCTGCCCGAAGCGGTCGTTGCGGTGGTTGTCCGCGCCGGAGATCCAGATGACGAGATCGGGAGAGAACGCATCAAGCGCGCCGGCGAGGCTGGTGAAGAGTTGTTTCAAATACATCTCGCCCTCGACGTAGCGGACCGTCTCGATATCGAGCGAGCCGGTGATTTTTTTCGTCGGATAGTTTTTCCCGACGTGGATCGAGTAGGTGAAAACACGCGGATCATCGCCTAACAAAGCCGCGGTTCCGTTGCCCTGGTGGGCGTCGGTGTCCACGACCATGATCTTGATGTTCGGCTGCTTGTCCTGGAGATCGCGGATGGCGATGGCGACATCGTTGAAAACGCAATAGCCCTCGCCATGTTCGCGGAACGCATGGTGCGTGCCACCGGCGAGGCAGACGCCCACTCCTTCCGCCAGCGCCGCATGGCAGGCGAGGCGCGTGGCCTCCACCTCGGTGACGCTGCGCTGATAGAGTCGGGGCGTGACGGGCAGGCCGAGCAGGAGCTGCTCCTTGCGCCCGAGCAGGCCGGACTCGATCTTGTGGATGTAGTCCGTCTCGTGGACGCGCTGGAGCAGGTGGAAATCCGCCGCGCGGACCTCGATGATTTCCTCGGGACGCAGGATGCCGCCGTCGAGCAGCATGTCCTTGGAAACGCGGAACTTCTCCATCGGGAACGGATGTCCCGAGGGCAGTTCAAGTTCGAGTTCCTGTGAATAGAAGCAGCGCATCGTTCCGCAGCCAGATAACAGCGGAAAACCCGGAAGTCCAAGCTGTAAGTGGACTTCATTCTTTCCTCTTTTCAGCGCGGCGGTCCCTCACTACGTTGCCGGGGTGTTTCAAATCGTTTTCAATGAAATCAGCGCCGCCGAACTTTCCAAGCTCGGGACCCTTGAGCAACTTGAGCTCATCGACGAGTTCAAGGTGGGCAAGGAGGATCTGGAAAATTTGAAGGGCGACCGCTTCGGCAAAATCGACCGCGACGGCCGGGTGCTGTATCGCTTCCGGGCGAAGGACTACCGCTTCTATTTCGAGGTGAAGGACGGCTCGGTGATCGTCCACCGGGTTTTGCACAAGGGCACGTTTTCGGATTTCAAATTCCGTTCGAGCCTGCCACTGGCGGAGGACGAGGCGCTGGCGAATTCAAAGCATTTCTGGAAGCTCATCGACGAAGGCCGGAACGCGCGGCGTTTGTGACAGGCTGGTAGATTTTACTTCCAGTGCGGCCCGGGGTTTCGCAGGATCCTCCTATGATGAAGTGGTTCATGTATCTGGTTCTCGCGGTGCTCGTGGGAGGAAGCTGGTTTATTTACTCCAAATCGAGTGGGGAAATGAAGAAAGTGGCGGCTGAAATTCAGGCGCAGGAGGAAAAAGGCGACCCCGATGGCAAGCTGGTGGACTTGAATGGCAGGCTGCAGAACCTCGAAGGCGGACACACTTTCAACGGCATCCTGCTCGCTTTCCTCAGCGCCGGATTGGTCGGTATTTTCTTCGTGCTCAACGTGCTGCCTTTCTTCGCCCAACGCCTGACCCACTCGGTCTACGACAGCGGGGAAATGGTCGAGAAGGACGTCATGCACGACGCCCGCTCGATGATGGCCCAAGGCAATTACGAGGGAGCCATCGCCGCTTTCCAGCAGGCCGCCGCCGCCGATCCGCTCAACCGCCTGCCGTGGGTGGAAATCGCGAAAATCCAGAAGGACAACCTCGGCGACCCCGCCGCAGCGATCCAGACGATCCGCTATGCGCTCGAAAGCCAGGCGTGGGAAGTGAACGACGCGGCTTATTTCCTTTTCCGCCTTGCCGAGCTTTACGACGAGGTCGAGGGTGACCGCGCCTCCGCCATGGCAATCATGCAGCAGGTGGTGGATCAATTTCCCGGCACCCGCCACTCGGCGAATGCCAGCCACAAGCTCCACGAATGGACCGTCGCCGATGCTGCAGCAAGCGCTACCGCCGAGGAGCAGGCGTTCATCGACCAGCAGCGGCAACAGGCTGCCGGAGAGGATCCGCAGAATCCGGTTTCTTAATCCCGGGCGTGATACAGACATTCCTGTCTGTTCTTTCACAAGGTTAAAAAGCTGTGTCCATCGGCGTCCATCTGGGGTTCATTTCTCGTTTTAGGGAAATCGGCATGCGCGGGAGGGCGTCGGGCTTTTATGAAAAGCACCCGCTTTTTGCCATCGCGATGGTCGCCGTGGTGTGCGTCGCCTTGGCGGATCTTCATGCCGGCTGGGGCGTCGCGGCCGCAGTCATGCTGGGCGGCGCGGGGTTTTTCCTAGGTGGTTGGAAACACGGGCTGGCTTGGCTGATTTGCGGCTGGATGGCGGTTGGCGGCTACGTTTGGCGGAATGAAACGCGGAAAACGGCGGAGCTTGAGTTGATCCGCTCCGTCGGCGGGGAGAGGCACGGCACGGTGCTGGCCGATGGCAAGGGGGGGCGTTATTGGTCGGCTTTGGTGCGTCTCGATTCCGGCGCGAAAGTCTGGTGGCAGGGCAGGGGAGAGGTGCCGGTGGCCGGCGCTGAAGTGCGGGGGCGAGGAAATTTCCTGCCGCTGGAACTGCCGAGAAATCCGGGCGAATTCGATCAGGCGGCATGGCTCCGGAGCCTGGGAGTGGCGGCGGTTTTCGAAGCGACCCTTTCGGACACGGAGGTAAAAACGGGTGATCTCGCGCGCTGGGGAGCGGCGATCCGGAAAGGTTTCCGCACGGCGGTGACGGCGGGCCTCGATGACGAATCCGAGCAGGCGCGGGTGATCCGGGCGATCGTCATCGGCGAGCAGCCGCAGGATTCCGAGGTGCTGGTGGCGGCATTCCGGAACAGTGGGACGCTTCACGCATTTTCCGTCAGCGGGCTGCACGTGGCGATGGTGGGGAGTATCGGCTGGTTGATCCTCAGGCTCTTGGGTGTGCCGAGGCGATGGGCGGTGGTGGTGCTGCTCCCGTTGATTTTCGGCTATTCGTGGCTCACGGGAAACAGCGCGCCGGCCGTGCGATCCGCGTGGATGGCGGCGGTTTTTCTCGGTGCATTCGTTTTCCGCAGGAAGCCGGATTTGTTGAACGCGCTGGGCGCGGTGCTGTTGGCGGCGATGCTTGTTGACGGGCGGCTGTTGTTTCAGCCGGGTGTGCAACTTTCCTACGGCGTCGTCGCGGCCATTTCCGTGGGAACGGCCTGGACGGCGAGGATGTTCGCGTGGATGGCTAAACCGGAGCTCTACCTGCCGCTCGCGCTGATGAACCGCTGGCAGACGTGGTGGCTGAATTTCCGTCGCAATCTCGCGCAGTCGCTCGGCGTTTCAGTGGCGGCGGGCATCGGGTCGACTCCGCTCACGGCCTATCACTTCGGGCTGGTGACGCCGGTTTCGGTGTTTGCTGGCATCGTGCTGATTCCGCTGGTGTTCGTTCTGCTGTGCGCGGCGCTGCTGTCGGTCGCGGTGTATCCGGTGTCGCAGCCGCTGGCGAAACTGGTGACGCGGGCGAATGCAAAAGTAGCGGACGGCTGTGTGCTCACCGCGAAGGGATTTTCCGCGATCCCCGGCGGCCATTTCCAACTGCGGCAGAACAACCAGCCGTTTCTCCTGGTCTTCGACTACGAACGCGGGGCCGGTGCGGCGTGTTTTTCCGGCGGAAAGGATGGGGCCGTGCTGCTCGATTGCGCCGATCCCTACAGTTTCAAACACCGCGTCGTCCCCTCGCTGCGGAGGCTCGGCGTCACTCCGGATTCCGTCGTTCTCAGCCATCCGGACGGCGGCCACCTCGGCGGCGGTGCGGCCGTTTGGGAGGCATTTCCGATCAAACAAGTGCTGCTGCCGGTCGAGCTTTCAAGGAGCCCTGCTTTCCGTTCCTGGCTGAACGATGCCCCCAAAGCAGGGATCAAAACGATCCAGGCTGCGAAAATTCCTGAAATTGCGATGCCCGACGGCGCGCGTCTGGAAATCCTCCACGCCCCCGATCCGCGTGCCCAGAGTGCCTTGGCCGACGAACGTGTCGCCATTTTCCGCCTCCACTGGCGCGGCTGGAAAATCCTCCTCACCAGCGACGCCGGCATCGCCGCAGAACTCGCCCTGCTCGATTCCCACAAGGACATCTCCGCGGATCTCATCATCGCCGGCCACCACCGCGGCGATCTCACGCTCACCGATCGCTTCCTCGACGCCGTCCATCCCCAAGCCATCCTCGCCTCAAACTCACCCTTTCCCGTCACCGAGCGCCTCGACCCGCACCGCGTCTCCTACTGGCGCAGCCGGGGCATCCAGGTCATCGACCAGGCGAAATCCGGCGGCGTCACCCTCACCATCGACGAATCCGGCTCTCTCCACCTCGACGGCTTCGCCGACAAATCCAGCCTCATCCTCCACCCCCGCTAAAATCTTCATAGTGGCTGTGGCGTCTCGCCGCAGAGCCCATCCATAGCCCCTGTTCAGCCTCACACGCCCTTCCTCTCCCCATCAAAAATCCTCAATAATCAATCTCCAATAATCAATCAACCCTTCCTCCCCCTCAACCTCCACATCCTCTTCCCCTCCGCTTCCCACTGCATCTGGAAATCCGTCTTCGGATAAAAAAACGTCTCCTCCTCCCATTCCAGCAGCTCGAATTTTCCGAACTCCCGCACCTTTTCCACCGCCCACTGGAAATACTCCTCGTGGTCCGTCATGAAAAGGAATTCACCGCCCGGCACCAGCGCCCGGCGCACCGAATCCAGGAATTCCACCTGCACCAGCCGCCGCCGGTGATGCTTCAGCTTCGGCCACGGATCCGGACAAAGAAGATGCAGTCGCGTGACCGATTCCTCCGGCAGTAGCCATTCCACCACATACTGGCTGTCCAGCCTCAGCACCCGCGCGTTCTCCAGCTCCCGCCGCCGGATCTTCTTACAAACCTTCCTCACCCGCCCCAGCAGCCGCTCCACCCCGATGAAATCCCGCTCCGGATACTTGCGCGCCATTTCCATCAAAAACGACCCATCCCCGCACCCCAGGTCGATCTCCAAAGCCCGCCCGTCCCGACAGATTTCCCCAAGCTCCAGCCTGCGGAAATAATCTCCCGGCACGAATTCCCCCGCCATCGCCGCCCGCGGCAGCACATTCATCTCCTGTCTCGCGATCACCCAAGCATTCACCACGACCCAAACGCCGGACTCAAGCAATTACCCCGTGACCCAGACATTCTTGCCTGTCCCACCCCCGGTAGGGTCGGACGGCCTCGGCCGACCCTGACCGCCCTCTTCCGCCGGAGGCTATCCTCCTCCACGGCAGGGTCGGATCTGCCAGGCCGCCCCACTTCACCCTCTTCCGCCGGAGGCTTAAAAGAGAAGCGCAAAGGCCGCAAAGAAACCCAGACGAAGAGAGCAACGGTTGAGAATTTCAAAGAATCCGCTTCGCGTTCCATCGCGGCCTTTGCGCCTCTGCGGTTCAAACTTTTCGTCCATTCGATGTTCAATGTTGGACGTTCAATGTTCGATGTTCCTCCTTCGGTCCGCATTCTCGCCCACCATTTTCTAAATCCTGTCCCATGAAATAGGGACACCCGAATTGCCAAAAATCGCCCCGACCGGCCCGAAAAATTCCGTTTTTCACCCCAATTTTCCATCAGACGGCCCCTTGACCCATCCCGCTTAACCCTCTCACAAAAAGGTTCACAATCATCATAAAATCAATGATTTGCGAAAACGAAACTCCTCCCGTTTCTTCACGCAAAAACACCCCTCGCTAAAATTTTTCCGGCTTTCGTAAAATTTTCTTGCCGAGAGGCCCCTTCCGCTGTTTCCTTCAGTCGAATTCTATGAGTGTGCAAAAGTTATTTTCGTGCTGCGTGATCGCTGCCGAATGGCCGGGCAAAATCATGAATCAAAAAGTCGCAAGCCCCTGAATCCAATCCTTTCACATCGGCTCCGACACAATCTCAGTCTCCAAACACACAATCCCCTGAACAAAAAAATCCAATCCAATCCTGTTATGAAAACACACACATATTCACTCTTCGCAGCCATTGCCGCTACAGGTATGGCCTTCGGTGCAGAAACGGCTTACACCACTCCTGTGGGGTATATGACGATTCCCCTTCCCGGGACCGGCGGTAGCACACCACAGAAGCTCCAGCTCGCAAATCAAGGCCTTCTCCCGAACGGTCCTGCGTATGCAGGTGGTGGTACTGCAGCAGTTACTTTCAGTGGAAACACGCTGACGGACACGACCGCGACCTTTGGCACGTATACGAATGCTGGTACCAATTCTCACGTCTTGGAAATCACGAGCGCTGGCTCAGTGCAGGGCGCATTATCTTGGATTACAACCAATACGGCTACTTCCATTACCACGGCCGATAATCTTTCCTCCGCGGGAACTGCGGCCACTTATCGGGTCTGGCAAGCCTACACCATGTCTTCATTGTTTGGAAATCCGCCGGCCGCCAGCGTCTTGGGTGGCGGGACGGATGCATCGACGGCCGACAATGTTCAAATCCTGGATCCGACCACAAACACTTACACCTCGTTTTTCTATCAAAACGCCGGCAAGGGTGGATTAGGTTGGAAAAGTTCTGACTCGGGTATTTTGACTCCCGCAACTTACGCAATTCACCCAAATGATGGATTGGTCATTCTCCGCAAGCAGTCCCTTGACGGAGCCTTGGTGATTAGTGGTTCCGTAAAAGCCGGCGCAACCAAAGCGGTTGTCGAAGGTAATGGAACATCTACCGTTCTAAACATTCTGGCCAACCAGCTTCCGGTTGATCAACTTACTTTGGGGGCATCCGGTCTTTACACTGGAAATGTTGCCACCGGTCTCAAAGGAGGTACTGACGCGACGACTGCAGACAACCTGTTGATCTTTAATGCTACTGCGAACTCATACACCACTTTCTTCTATCAAGATTCCGGTAAGGGTGGTTTGGGATGGAAGTCTTCAGATTCGGGGATTGTAGATCCCACGAACTACAAATTGCCCGCTACGGGTGCGCTGCTTATTCAACGTAAGGCGGGTTCTTCTTTCAACTGGACCATTCCGTCTGTGACCGTCGCCCCATGAACAGTTCTCCCAACAGAATCCTGCCCCAAAAACTAACCTACTATATTAAACATGAAACTAACAATTGCCACTGCGGCGCTCATAACAACGATGTCCGGCTTTGCCACGGCAGCGACAGTTAATGTCAATGGATATATCAACGTCAATTTCACCACCAACGCTGCGCAGGCAAGCACCCTTGGTTCGGGCTACACAGCAAAAGTTGGTCGCTACACCGGAGGTACTTTGCTCACCACAGCAACATTCACTGAAATTAACGCAGCTTGGACCAATGTGGGGAACTACACCTTCGCTACTGCTGCGGCGGGCAGTATTAACGGTGGCTTCAAGGGTAACGCAATTAGTTTTGCCGATACTGCAGGGCTGGCGGGCACGAATGTCTGGTTGTGGGTCACAAATGGTTCCAATCAAAATCTTGTGATGCAAGCTACCACTTCTGCGGTAGGAGATTTCTTGTTCAAAGCCGACGGTGATATTCCAAACGGCGGAAACCTTGCTGTCAGTACAGCTGCCCGTCCAGGTTGGCAGCTTTCGCTCGGAACATTTACTACTTCGGGTGCAAATTCAACTTACGGTGGTTCTTATGTGCTTAACACAGCAGCAGTAGTCCCTGAGCCATCGGCCGCGCTTCTTGGTGCGTTTGGAGCCGTCGGACTCCTTCGTCGCCGTCGTAACTGATGCTATTTGGATTGAGGTAACGGCGGATAATCAACGCTACCAGCGCACTGGATTGCCGCGACATTAATCCTCGATATCAGTTCATGAAATTCTGAGAGAGCGGGCAGCATTGCCCGCTCTCTTTTTTGTTGAGATCGACGTAAATTCTGGAAGTCAGTATGCCAGCGGATGCTCCATCCAACTTAGGCGGAGTTTGAGAGGATTAGCCCTCCTGTTCAGATCAGAGGTCAGGAATATGTTGATACGCACGAACCGGCTTTTCTTTGACTGCGTCCAAACGAAAAATCTTTTGAGTTGATTGCCGTGCCCGCAGCAGGTCGCTGCAGACAGCCTCGTAGTCTTTCCCTCCCATTATTGTGCTAGCAGGGCATCGATATTCGTTTGATAATGCGCAGGGCAATTGAGTTACGTCCCATAAAAAACCACGCTTTTTCTCGAATTCTCACATCTGATTTTCTCTCATGCCTACTATTCGTTTTGCTTCTTTGGCTGTCTTTTTCGGTTCGTTTCTTTTATTTGCCGTGCAGCCGATGCTGGGTCGCACATTGTTACCATCCTTTGGAGGCAGTGCCGCGGTGTGGACGGTCTGCTTGGCCTCCTTTCAGTCGCTGTTGCTAATGGGTTACCTCTATGCCCACGTCATGACACGTCGGCCACAACGAACACAGGTAGTAGTTCACCGGCTGTTTCTCTCGCTTGCGATTCTCTGGACTGTGGTTTTTGCCTGGTTCAGGCCTAGCTTAATGCCGTTTATTGGGAATAGTGGTTCACCAAGATGGGAGGTTTTGTTTTGCGTGCTTTTCATTGTTGGCCTGCCATATGTCATTCTGTCTTCGGGATCCACACTCGTTCAGGCATGGTTGGCCCGCAGTGGATCGCGTGAAATTTATCGCCTGTATGCTGTTTCCAATCTCGGCTCGTTTCTCGGGCTTCTTACCTATCCATTTGTTTTGGAGCCTTACGTGACGTTGACCGCACAATGGTGGGGACTGGCGTCCTTATTGCTTGTCTATGCCTTGCTCCTCAGCTTGGTGACCAAAATTAATGCGGATCTCCCGCAGGAGGCGACTCTTGAAGAATCTGCCCAAGGCGCGGCCGAGCAGGATGCCAGTAGTTCCAACGCCTCATCAGACGACAGTTCCCGTCCTTGGCTGTGGTTCGTCCTGCCGGCGCTGTCGGTCTTTCTCCTCAATGCCGTCACTGCCTACCTGACTCTGGATGTGATGCCTCTTCCATTGCTTTGGGTGCTGCTGCTGGGACTGTTTTTGTTGAGTTACGTCATCGGTTTTTCGGGTTGGGCCCACCGTGTCCTTCCCGCACAATTTTGTCTGGTGGTGGGATTCGTTATTTTTTCGGCCTATGCACTCGGAAAGGCGGGTAAACCTGGTTCTTTCGGGATCAACCTCATGGCGGGTGTGGGTCTGTGCTTTGTTGGCTGCACCTTCATCCACTCCTGGCTCTATCGACTGCGGCCACACGTGGAACGCTTGAGTATCTACTATCTATTTAACGCCATGGGCGGGGCGGTGGGTGGATTAATTGCGTCACTCGCGATACCCATGATATTTAAGACGGTGGCGGAGTATCCTATTGCGATGGTCGGTATTATACTGGTTGCGGTGTTGTATCTGACTTTTCTCGAGGGACGAAAGACGGCTCGCTGGACCGGGGCAGCATTGTCGTGTGGAGCATTGGTGCTTCTGGCGTTCTCTGCATTTCCCAAGTCTGAGGACCGCCCGGTCATCTGGCGGGATCGCGGATTCTACGGCACGCTGAAAGTAACCGAAGTGAAGGCGAAGATGGGCAACCATGAAGGAGTGGTGCACGAGTTTGTTCATGGCTCCACCCTACATGGGATCCAAGCCGTGATCCCGGGGCGAGAGCGAATGCCGACCGCTTATTTCACGCCGGAGAAGATGGGTTTTGCAGTGGTGGCACACCCGAAGTTCGGAAAAGGCGAACCAATGCGTGTGAATATGATCGGTTTGGGCGTGGGTGTCATGTCGGTCTACGCCCGGAAGGGCGATTACTATCGCGGTTATGAAATCAGCCCTGAAGTGTTGCGAGTCGCGGAGAACCCTTCGCTGTTCACTTTTATCAGCGGTTGCCCCGGCAAAGTGGACTTGGCCTGCAAAGACGCGCGCAAGGGCTTGGAAGAGGAACTGGCAGCGGGTGTGGAACCCTACGATGTGATTGTGATCGATGCTTTTACCGGTGACAATCTTCCCTACCACCTCAGTACGCGTGAGGCCTTCGAACTCTATTTCAAGATGCTCAAGCCCGACGGCATTCTAGCACTGAATATCACCAATTGGCACCTGGATCTTGATCCCTTTGTCAAGGCAGTCGGTATTTCCTTCCAGTGTCCGACCGTGGTACTGGCTTCACCTGACAATCTTTCCCAGCTGGCGTTTGGTGCGAAGTGTGCGTTCTTCTGTAGAGAACCTTCGGGGATGGGGGCCTTACCTCTTGGCGCAAAGTTGATAGATATCCAGAAATCGCCCGATATTCCGATGCCAACGGACGAGAAAGGAAGTTTTACACGATTGATTCGCTGGTAGTGTGCCGTCTACGTGGGCTGGCGGTGACCAGACAGAAAACCGAATTGGTAAAGATTGGCGGAGACGGGGTATTCACTTGCATGGGCAACGGGCGATTCCGATACTTCCGGAAACGCCGTGTGACAGGATATTCCATAAAATAAAATCTGCTTTCCGATGAAAGGCCCTTTAAATGACTCCAAAAAACTTAAATATTCCGCACTTAAGCTGTTGGAGCATCAAATCCAGACGGCGGCCGCGGTGTTGGATTGGGATCAGTGCATTCACCTGCTTGGCAAGGTTCTCGCATTAAATCCCCGTTCTGCGAATGCCCATCTGCAAATCGGCAAAATCCATGGCATGCGCTATGAATATGATGGTGCGATCGATTGGTTTGAAAAAGCTGTGGAAGTCTCGCCGAGAACGCAGCACGCATTGGTGCTCATCGAAGCAGGCAAAATGGCTAGAGATTTTTATGACCCGGCAATCTCGGAGTCATTTTATGCCGAAGCTCTGGAGGTAGCTCGCAATACTGTAGGAAAAGATGCAATGGCTGATGCCGTTGACGCGAAAATCGCACTGGCGGAACATTCGATACGAGGTCGCAAACGCGAACTGGCCAGGTCTCTTGTCGACGAAGTCCTTGCTACCAACACGAGGGACGAGGAAGCGTTGTTGCTATGGTGCAGGTTGAACGAAGACCAGTTTGACCGATGTGTGGAAAGGCTTGAACGACTTCTGCGGTCGGAGGCGAGTGGTGAATTGAAGGTCAAGGCCTCATATCAGCTGGCAAAAATGCTGGACCGGGCTGGTGACTATGATGGCGCGATGGAGGTATTGCTCCTGGCGAAAGCGAGCATGATGTCCGCACGAGATCCGATAGTCACTCACAGGAGAAAAATCCGCGGTGAGTTCAAAGAGCTCGCGGCGGCCTTTACGGAATCCAAACGTGCCGAGTGGCAGTCCGCCTCGTTGGACTTTGGGGAACCAAGAAACGTGGCATTGCTGGGAGGACATCCCAGATCGGGCACGACATTGCTGGAGCAGGTGCTCGATGCGCACCCCGGCGTTGTTTCTGCTGAAGAAACCGAGAACCTTCATATCTTTTCGTTCCTTCCCTTATTGAGGAAATATTCCCCGCTGACGCGAGTTCTCGAAGTCATGAATGCTTGTTCCACCGAGGACCTGATCGGAGCCCGTGAGAATTACTGGGAGTCGGTGGAAAGGTGTCTTCAGGAACCTGTGGGATCGAGGCTTCTTTTGGATAAGAATCCGTCATTGACTCCCCTGGCACCCGAGTTTTTCAGGTTCTTTCCGGAAACCAAGTATGTCATCATGATTCGCGACCCGCGAGACGTCATTGTGAGTTGTTTCATGCAACCGTTCTTTCCACCCAATGCGGTTAGTGGCAATTTTCTCACTCTGGAGGACACGGCTGCAGAAGTTGGCGAGTTTATGGGCATTTGGACTGATCTATCGAATCGCTTCGATGGAAACGTTTGTGAGGTCCGATATGAAGACATGGTCGAGGACCTTGAAGGCAATGCCAGAAAGGTGCTCGAATTCCTAGGACTAGGTTGGAACGAGTCAG
>JBDSNC010000243.1:0-43721 GCA_039915545.1 Luteolibacter sp. | reverse complement strand
AGATCCGCCTGATTTCCTATCAACAGCCCGCCGCCATCGCAGTTCCTAACAAGGCTCTCGGCTTCGACGACTCCGGTTGGACTGTGGAAGTGAAACTCGCCGACGGAAAAACCGAACGCCGCAGCGTCAAACGCGGCCGGGCGTCGAAGGACGAAACCGAAATCCTCTCCGGCCTCGAAGTCGGCCAGGTCGTCGTCGTGCCCTGATCGCCAACCGCCGGGGAGAATCCATGCACGCGCCGAAATTCACCTCAGCGATCCTTGCCGGCGTTTGCGTGTTGACCGCCTGCACCTCCGTTTCCCAAGCGGAAATAACCCGCGAGGCACTCGACGCCGCCATCACCCGCGGTGTCGATTTCCTGGTTTCCCATCAGAACCCGAACGGCTCCTGGGGGAACGCCACCCACACCAAGGACCTCAACATCTACGCCCCCCTCCCCGGTGCGCACCACGCCTACCGCGCCGGGGCATCCGGCCTCGCGCTTTCCGGGATGATTGACGCCGCCGACTCCCGCCCGGAGGTGACCGCCTCCATCGGAAAAGCCGCCGCGTGGACCGCCTCCGAGTTGCCGAAACTCCGCCGTGCCGACCAGACCACGACTTACAACGTCTGGGGCCACGCCTACGGCCTCCGCGCGATGTCCCGGCTCTATCAGCGGGAAACCGATCCGGTGAAAAAGGCCGAATGGGTGCGCCTCGGCCAGGAACAGGTCGATCTCGTGGACCGTTACGAGGACGTGAACGGCGGCTGGGGTTATCTCGATCTCGACGACCTCGCCACGGAAAAACCCTCTGGCATTCCTACGGCTTTCACCACCGCCACCGTGCTGCTGGCCATGGACCAGGCCCGCAGCGTGATGGGCGTGAAGCTCAACGACAAGCTCGTCAAGCATGCCATCGCCGGCATCAACTATCAGCGCACCCCGGACTTTTCCTACACCTATTCCTTCAACCACCGCATGCGCCCGCGGCTTGATATCAACCGCCCCGCCGGTTCGCTCGGCCGCTCGCAGGCCTGCAACGCCGCGCTCCGGACCTACGGAGAAAAAGCTGTCACCGACGAGGTCCTCACCACCTGGGCCGACCGTTTCCTCGCCCGCGAGGGATTTCTCAGCAACGTCCGCAAACGCCCTGTGCCGCACGAGGGCCAGTTCCGCATCGCCGGTTATTTCTACTACTACGGCATCTACTATTTCACCGAGTCCGTCCGGCTCCTGCCGGAGAAAACCCAAGCCGCCTACGCTGGAAAACTCGCCACGATCCTATTGGAACATCAGGAAAAGGACGGCTCGTGGTGGGACTATCCGCTTTACGACTATCACCAGGCCTACGGCACCGGCTATGCTCTCATGAGCCTCGCCTGGTGCCGTGAGGCCTTGAAAAAATAGTTCTGTCAGCCGCATGAAATCTCTCGAATCACCCGCCACCGCGTCCGCCATTCTCTCGTTCGATTTCGACGGCACGCTCCATCATCCGTCCGGATCACCACCGGTCCCCACCGGGTTTTTCGATCTTATCCGCCAACTTCGCGAGGAACAGGGCGTGGTCTGGGGCATCAACACCGGGCGGTCGATGGCGCAGATGGTCGAGGGTTTTATCGAAAGCCGTTTCCCGTTCCTGCCGGACTGGGTGGTCGCCCGCGAGCGCGAGGTCTATTTTCCTAACAATTTCGGCCGCTGGCTGCCGGAAACGAAATGGAACAAGCGCTGTGAAAAGGAGATTCACGGCCTGTTCAAGAACTCGAAGAAACTCCTCGCCCACCTCCGGCGCGAAGTCGAGGAACACACCGGCGCACAGTGGATCGAACTGGAAGGCGACCCCGCCGGCATCATTTCACGCACCGAAGAGGAGATGGAATGGATCGTCGATCACATCGAATCCATCATCGGAGCCGAACCCCATTTCTCATGGCAGCGGAACTCGATCTACCTGCGTTTCGGCCACCGGGATTTCCAGAAGGGCAGCGCGCTGTGCCACGTCGCCAGCCACTATCAGCTTCCCGTCGCCCGCCGCTTCGCCATCGGCGACAGCCACAACGATCTCGACATGCTCGATCCCTCGAATGCCGGCATGACCGCCTGCCCCGCGAACGCCGTGCCGGATGTGAAAACAAAGATCACCGCGACCGGTGGATTCATCACCACCGGAAAGCACGGCTACGGCTCGATCGAAGCGCTCCGCCATTATTTTTGCAAATGAGCGGACGAAAATTTATTTTTTAAAACTTAACTATTTACAAGTCCCAAGCTTCCGCGTAGCTTCCCACCAACCTCGCGCGAGCCGCAAGCAGATCGGATTCCGGGGGGAAATCGGTTTGCACCAATTGCAGTGCTACCCCACGCGAGAGGGGATATGTATAAGGCGCGGATTTCGGAAACGAATCCGCGCCTTTTCCTTTTCCCTTGCTACCAGAAGATCCGCCCCAGATTCGGCGGCGTCAGGTCCGCCGAGGAATACAGCAGCGGACGCAGCGTCTCGATCAACTTCCTGGCAGCCAGGCTGTCGCGGCACAACGCGCGGATGACATGCACGCCGCCGGTCAGCGGGCCGTGGCCGAGATAGACGTCGTCGCTGTTGAGCGCGTCGAGTGCTTCGCCCGGCCAGTTTTCCGCCATGTCCCCCGCCGCATATACGGATAGATAGTGGGCCGCCGGAAACTTAGCTTTCAACGCTTCAAGGCTTTCGTCGTCCGGTCGTAAGCTATAGCGCTCACGGGCGATCAGTGTTTCGTCCAGCGTGAGATCCAGTTCCCAGCGCAGTTCCTGGTAAGCAAAAACCTCCCCCATCGCCACCCGCCCGGGCGCGATCCAGTCGAAGAACAACAGGCTCGCCGTCGGGTGCAGCGTTATCTCCGTCTGCTGCGCATATCTCGCCCCGGCATGCGGGATGAACGGCTCGGGGATCCATTCGAGCGAGGCATCCGCCTCCACCCGGAATTTCTGGAAACTCACCGCCGCCTTGCCCGACCGCGTTCGATAGACCCGGGAAGCGGAGGGAGTGCTGAGCACTAACTTCGCTCTAGGTGCGACGTGGACGTCCGACTCCAGACGATCGCCATCGAAGAATCCGGCGGTGGGATTCACGATGCTGAGCACGAGCTGCCCGTGATCGACGTGGGATTTACTCAGATGGATCGGCGCACGGAAACTCTGCTCGGAGATCATCGGAACACCATCCGCCCGGCACTCGCAGCGGAGATGCAGGTGGCCGCTGAGGGAGGTGCCAGAAACTGGGAGCGCGGAATTTATTCCGCCAGTCGCAGAGGATGCTGGCGGAATGAATTCCGCGCTCCAATTGCTGCCCGCGCTCGAAAATCGCCAATCCTCCGCCTTCACACATAGCCCCGCCTTCACCGGATTGTTCCGAATGTAAGCCTTCGCATTATTCAAATGATCCATATCCCGCACGAACCGGTCGTGATAGTCCGCCATCCAAACCGCGCCAGTCCTTCCTTCCAGCCCGTTGATCAAAACAGCAGATCCTCCTTTCCATCGCTTGAGGATTTCTCCTAACGCAGCCTCGCCATTCATTCCGATCAACACGTGCACGTGATTCGGCATGATGCACCACTCGATGAGGTTGTATTCCACTCCGTGCCCCTTGATCAACGCTTTCTGGACCACTTCGGCATGTGCCGGATTTGAAAGCAAACAGGAGCCATTTCCAGCATCCTCGTATTGTGAAATCCGTTGGTGGAGTTCGGCTTCCGCCTTGCGGGATACCGATGAATCCGTGCTATCCAATCGTAGCTCCAGCTCCTTCCCCCACTCCTTGACGAGTTGATTCGGCACGGAGTCCGCAAGCCGGAATGTAATTGGCTGCACGGAATCCGCAAAATCCCAGTGAGGAAGATAGCCGCGCGAATGGATGCCTCTGTGTGCCATATAAAAATTGGAGCGCGGAATTTATTCCGCGAGTGTGGATTGAATGAATACTCGCGGAATAAATTACGCGCTCCAGTTAAACAAACAAATATTCATGCTTCAACCATGCGATGAGATCATCCTTCCCCTTTTCCGATTTCAAGTCCGCGAAGAGGAACGGCCTTGTCCCCCGCTGCATTTTCGAATCCCTCGCCATGACTTCAAGATCCGCTCCGACATACGGCGCCAGCTCGGTCTTGTTGATGAGCAGAAGATCGCTCGTCCGGATCGCCGGTCCACCCTTCCGCGGGATCTTGTCACCTTCCGCCACGTCGATGACATAGATGTAGGCGTCGACGAGCTCCGGAGAGAACGTGGCTGATAGATTATCGCCGCCACTTTCGATGAGGATGAGTTTGAGATCCGGATGGCGGTTCTCCAGATCGATCACCGCCGCCATGTTCATGCTGGTGTCATCGCGGATCGCGGTGTGCGGACAGCCGCCGGTTTCCACGCCGGTGACGCGGTCCATCGGCAGCACGTTTTCACGAAGCAGGAACTCCGCATCCTCGCGGGTGTAGATGTCGTTGGTGATGACTGCGAGCGAGATCTCGTCCTTCAACCACTGGCAGAGCCGCAGCACGCACATCGTTTTCCCGGAGCCGACCGGGCCACCGATGCCGAGGCGGAACGGACGTTTTTTCGAGTCAGGAGATGAAGAGTCGTTGGTTGGCGCGGGCATGGCGGAGTGAGGCGATTTCGAGAAGAGGATTGAACCAACCGTCGGCTTTGTGAGAAAGCGCGTCGTCGATTTTTTCACCAAGCCTGACCAGCGTGCGTCGGGAAATCTGCTGGCACGACGTCTGGCCGATGCGCATCAGTTTCATGGAAGCGGCGGTCAGACCGGCGATGGTTTGGAAAGCAAACGCGCGCGCAGCCTGGGCGACCGGTAGCCCGGAAAGCTCCAGCGCGGTGACCACCAGGTGATGACTGCGCGGCGACTTCCCGCGGTGAAGGAGAACCAGCGGCGACGGATCGAGTTGAGCTAACAAATCCAGCCGCTGCGAGCCAATCCGCCGCGACGCGTCGCGCAGCTCGGCGGGAATCCGCCATGCATCGAGTTCGGCGTCGAGCTCCAGCAGCGTTTCTGAATTTCCGGCAATCACCGCCGCATGGACGCGGGCGAAAAACGGGATCTCAAAAGTCAGCAGTGCGGGCAAGATCTGTTTTTCGAGAAAATCCTCAAGGTCTTGCGGCGTTCGGACCACTCCGGTTTCCACCAGCTCCTCAAGCCCGAACGAATGGGCGTAAGCGCCGGACGGATACGCGGTGTCATTGGCCTGGAGCAGCCAGAGCATGGGATCGGCACTCATGGTACGTGGGCGACGGCTTTCATCGGAGAGAACAGGACTTCAGGCTCGGAATAATCCCAGCCTTCGCGTTCCAGAAGCTGCGTCATCGCCTCGTCGTGCAGAACCCAAATCGCGTTCCCAACAATCTGGGCGGGAAGATGCAGGTTCCCGACCTTCCAGCCGACGAGCGCGGCCTGTCCAGGAGACGCGCAATCGATCTGATAGACCACCTCCGGAAGCTGGCGGACGATGTAGTCGTGCCCGCCCTGTTGGAAAATCAAGCAGCCGTCGGTGAGCCGGGTTTCCAAATCAAATCCGAACTCTGTCCCATCCTCCGCGACACCCCGCCAGCGGCGTTTGAGGAACTGGCGGCGCTCTGCGGAAAGGGTGATCTGCTTCCCGGGCGGAAATCCCGAGGATTCTGCCAGCATGCGTTGGATCAAATGCATTGGAGTGGATGAATACCGACTGAGACAGCCGGGACCCATTTAGAAAAGGAAATATCTCTGGGCCATGGGCAGGACGCTGAGAGGTTCGCAGCGGAGCTCCTCGCCATCCGCCGTCACGGTATAGGTGTCGGGATCGACGGTGATTTTCGGCAGCGAGTCGTTGAACGGCAGATCGCGCTTGGTGACGGAGCGGCAGTTCTTCACGGCGACGAGGCGTTTGCTCAGACCGAGTTCGTCGAGCGAACCGGATTCGAGTGATGCCGCGCTGACGAAGGTAACGGAGGTGCTGGCGATGGCCTTGCCGAAGCCACCGAACTGCGGACGGTACATCGTCGGCTGAGGAGTCGGAATCGAGGCGTTGGGATCACCCATGTTAGCCCAGGCGATGAGGCCGCCCTTGAGGATCGTTTCCGGCTTCACGCCGAAAAACGCGGGTTTCCAGATCACGATGTCAGCGAGCTTGCCGACTTCGATGGAACCGACTTCATGAGAGATCCCGTGGGCGATGGCCGGGCAGATCGTGTATTTCGCGACGTAGCGGAGGGCGCGGAAATTGTCAGCCGCCGGGTGGCTCGGGCCTTCGAGTTTTCCAAACTGCACCTTCATCTTGTGCGCTGTCTGCCAAGTGCGGGTGATGGTTTCGCCGATGCGGCCCATCGCCTGGCTGTCGGACGACATCATCGAGATCGCTCCGAGATCGTGGAGACGGTCTTCGGCGGCGATGGTTTCCGGGCGGATCCGGCTTTCGGCAAAGGCAACGTCTTCCGGGATGCGCGAATCGAGGTGATGGCAGACCATCAGCATGTCGAGATGCTCGTCGATGGTGTTGGAAGTGAAGGGACGCGTCGGATTGGTGGACGATGGAAGGACGTTCGGCTCGCCGCAGACGCGGATGATGTCGGGCGCGTGACCGCCGCCGGCACCTTCGGAGTGGTAGGTGTGAATGGTGCGGCCCTTGAAAGCAGATAGAGTGCTTTCGACAAAACCGGCTTCGTTCAAAGTGTCCGTGTGGATCGCCACCTGGATGTCGAACTCGTCAGCGACCGTTAGACAAGTATCGATGGCCGCTGGTGTGGTACCCCAGTCCTCGTGGAGCTTCAAACCGATGACGCCCGCCAAAACCTGCTCGCGGAGCGGTTCGGGTGAGGAACAATTTCCTTTTCCGAGAAATCCGAGATTGATCGGAAACGCCTCGGCCGCTTCCAACATGCGGTGGATGTTCCATTTCCCCGGCGTGCAGGTGGTGGCGTAGGTGCCGTGCGCCGGACCGGTGCCACCACCGATCAGGGTAGTCACTCCGGCAGCAATGGCATGCTCGATCTGTTGGGGGCAGATGAAATGAATGTGGGTGTCGATGCCGCCGGCGGTGACGATGCAGCCTTCGCCCGCTATGACTTCGGAGGCGGCACCGATGGTCATGGTGATGCCGTCTTGAAGCAGAGGATTCCCCGCGTGGCCGATGCCGACGATGCGGCCGTGCTTGATGCCGATGTCCGCTTTGATGATGCCTTGCGCGGCATCGAGGATCAGCGCGTTAGTGATGACAAGATCGAGAGAGTCGGCATCCAGAGCGAGCGGCGACTGGGCCATGCCGTCGCGGATGACTTTTCCGCCGCCGAATTTCACTTCGTTGCCGTAGCCGCCGTTTTCAGCGATGAGGTCACGCTCGACCTCGATGAAAAGCTCGGTATCGGCCAGACGGACCTGGTCGCCGGTGGTCGGGCCGAACATGCCGGCGTAGTTGGCGCGGGATTGTTTCATGCGTCTAGCAGACCATTGACGAGATTGTTGAGTCCGTGGACCTCGCGGCTTCCGGCGAAGGCAACGAGGGGGATTTCACGGGTGTCGCCGGGCTCGAAGCGGATGGCGGTCCCAGCAGGAATGTTCAAACGGAATCCGCGCGCGGCGGCCCGGTCAAAATGAAGTGATTCGTTCACTTCGAAGAAATGAAAGTGGCTGCCCACCTGGATCGGACGGTCGCCGGTATTGGCGACGACGATGCTAACGGCCGTCAGTTCGGCGTTCAGATCAAGATCGGCGGCTCCGGCGGGGGTAATGATTTCTCCGGGGATCATCGGACGGGATTGTGGACAGTGACGAGTTTGGTGCCATCGGGAAACGTGGCTTCCAACTGGATGTCGTGGATCATTTCGGCAACGCCTTCCATGACCTGATCACGGGAAACCAGCGTGGTGCCGTAGCTCATGAGCTCGGCCACTGATTTCCCATCGCGCGCCGCTTCCAGCAGCTCGGCGGTGATCAGGGCGATGGTCTCCGGGTAGTTCAACTTGAGACCGCGGGCGCGGCGGCGCTGCGCGAGATCGCCGGCGACGACGATGAGGAGCTTTTCCTGTTCACGAGGGGAGAGATGCATCGTGCCTTCGGGTTTAGAGAACCGAAATCGCCGAAAGCGAGGCAATCGCCAGCGCGAGGGCAGCAAAGCGGACCACCGGCTTGTGATTCAGGCAAACCACCGCGATGTTGAGAATGACAAGGCCAGCCAACACATATTCGAGAGCGCCATGGGTATGGAAGAACGTAGCCCGGAAGAAATCGAACTCATCGGACTCATCCGGATGATAATGGCCGGGATGGGCGCTGGCGAGAGCAGGAAGCAGACAGACGCCGGCGAACACCAGACGTTTGAAAGGGAGGTAGCGATTGCTGGTTCGGACGCTTTTCATGAATGAATGCTAGCGAACGAGCAATGGCCATGCCAAGCGGTGAATGAAAAAAACCATGCCCCCCGAAAAAAGGGCATGGTTTGATTTTGATGCACAGCTAACCGAAACAAACGAGGGGGAGGAGATTATTTGTAGGTGCCTTTCAGGAATGGCTCACCGACGACGCCTTTGTATTCCTTGAGGATCTTGAACTGGCCGTCTGCCTTGGTCTCACCGATGTAGACATTCTTGGTAAGGTGGCGGTTCTTCTGGGTGGTCACCTTGCCGCCAGGACCGTCGAAGGAGAGACCCGACTCAAGAGCAGCGCTGACCTTGTCGACATCGAACGAACCGGCTTTTTCCACAGCGGCCTTCCAGAGATAGACACCGTCGTAGGAAAGAACCATTGGCGAGCAGGTCACGCGACCTTCCTTGACGATTCCGGGAACGTCGGACTTCTTGAGCCACGCTTGGAAGTTCTTGATGAACTTGGCGTTCTCGGGGCTCTTGATCGACTGGAAATACGTCCAGCAGCCGAGCTGTCCAACCAGTTGGCTGGCAGGAAGACCACGGAACTCATCCTCGGAAACCGAGAAGCTGACGACCGGGCAGGACTCAGCGGTAAGACCGGCGGCGGCGTACTCCTTGAAGAACGGAACATTGGTGTCACCATTGAGGGTGCTGACAACGCAGGCGTCGCCGCTGGCGGCGAACTGCTTGATCTCGGAGATGATTTGCTGGTAATCGGTGTGGCCGAACGGAGTGTATTTACCGGCGGAGATGATCTTGCCAGCGGCATCCTTGGTGAAGCCACCACCGATGTTCTCGAGAGGCACTCCCTTGCTGAGGAGATACTCGAGAAGCACGAGGTTGGTGGTCTGCGGGTAGACGTAGTCCGAACCGAGCAGATAGAACTTCTTCTTGCCCTCGGCGAGGAGGTAGTCAACAGCCGGAGTGGCCTGCTGGTTGACGGCCTCGGCGGTGTAGAAAATGTTAGGCGACATTTCCTCACCCTCGTATTGCACGGGGTAGAAGAGCAGGCCCTTCTTCTCCTCATACACCGGAAGAACCGACTTGCGGCTGACGGAAGTCCAACAACCGAAGGTGACGGCAACCTTGTCCTGGTCGAGAAGTTGTTTTGCCTTTTCAGCGAAAAGAGGCCAGTTCGACGCACCGTCAACGACGACGGGCTCGATTTTCTTGCCCATCACGCCGCCGGCGGCGTTGATTTCGTCGAAGGTGAAGAGAAGAACGTCGCGGAGCGAGGTCTCACTGATGGCCATGGTGCCGCTCAGGGAGTGAAGCACGCCGACCTTGACGGTTTCCGCCGCTTGGACGGAGGCACCCGTGATGGCAAGTGCGGCGACTGCGGATGATACGATTTTAGAGATCATTGTTTTGGGGAGACTGGAATTGATATGGGGATTGATTCGTCCCGGCAGAAGGCAGGAGAGCATCGGGAGAAAGAAGCCTGATCGAGCCCTCCTGCCACCACCGCTGGACACAGAAACACTTTTCAGATCAGAACTTCACCAAGGCTTGGACACCGGTGAAAAACACGTCGTCCACAGAGTCTGTGTAGCTCACTTCAGCCCGCACCAGGAAATGCTCGTTGAAAACATAGGTAGGGGAAAGGGTGTACTTGTAATTGTCAGGAGCCGTGACGGTCGGTCCGGTCGACTCCACCTCGTCGATACCGAAGCGGCCGACGAGCGAGAATTTTTCGGTGAAAGCATACTTCACGAAGGCAAGACCTCCGACAGCACTGTTGGCACCGCTCAGAGTATTGTCCGAGTAGATGATTTCACCGGCGATCGTCAGCTTGTCGGTCAGATCATAGCTGGCCCAGAAGTCGTAGGAGGAGAAATCATTAGTATCGTCCGTATCATCGTAGGCGACGCCACCCCAGAGGGTGAGTTTCTCAATTCCCTTGTAGACCACATAGGCTTCATAGCCCAGACCATTGCCCCAGTCGGCATCACCCTCCCAGAAGCTCGGTCCGCGGATGGAATCGGAGACGCTCACGCCGGCTCCCCACACGCTGGTGGAATAGTCCAGCTTGATACCGGTGTGGTAAGCGGGGACGCCACCCGTGGTGCTGTTGGCATAGGTGAGCTGGCTCATGTTGACCGTGTCAAATGCTTCATAGCCCATATAGCTGAGATATTTACCGCCGGTGATCTTGAAGTCGCCGGTCGTGTAGGTCACGTAGGCATCAAGAATACCGGCCTCAGTGCCGCCGGCGAAGGAATTCGCATCACTGTTAGGCGAGTAGAAGAGACTCGCATACCCGGAAAAGGCTCCTTTGGTTGCTTCGAGACCGAGCTTCACGGCATCGAGAGGCGTGCCGGCATCAAACAGGGACTCATCACTGTCGCCATGCTGGACATCAGTATAGGTGTAAGAAGCGGCTGCGTAACCACTGACCTTGAGCCAATCCGGGGTGGAGATGGGCGCTGATGCCGGAGCCTTCATCTCTTCCCCACCCATGGCGGTGGCGGAAGTGAGAACGAGCGCCAGTTGTGGCAAACGGAATAGGTTGAAACGATTTTTGATTTTCATGTCCGATTGGTATTGTTGCTGTTGTTGGCGGAACTCCGCGCGTGCAGCATTAAGCTTCATCCGTGCCACGAGTTTGAAATCTACCATTCTCGCGTGAATGAATTCCATCTTGAAAGACGCCCTGGATGAATATTGCTCATCATCAGCAGGGCTGGAATACATTAAAAAAGCAGATGCCCGCCGGAGCGGACATCTGCCTTTGAAAAACGAAAACCAAGAACCGCTCAGACCGTTAGAAACTCCTTTACGACATCGTCGGTCAGCGCGGTCATTTCACCGGATGCTGCGACGGAACCACGTTCCAGAATGGCGAAGTCGTCGCCGAGCTCCTTGCAGAAATCGAGGTATTGCTCGACGAGGAGAATGCTCATCTCGCCCTCGGCGCGGAGCATCTTGATCGCATCACCGATCTGGTCGATGATGTTCGGCTGGATGCCTTCCGTCGGTTCGTCGAGAATCAGGAGCTTTGGCCGGGTGAGCAGCGCGCGGCCGATCGCGAGCTGCTGCTGTTGTCCGCCGGAAAGCATGCCACCCTTGCGGTGGAGGAATTCCTTGATGATCGGAAACAACGTGAAAATGCGGTCGGTCTGTTTGGCGTCGCGTTTCTGACCACGGGCGTTGAGGCCGATGAAGAGATTTTCCTCCACCGTGAGATGCGGAAAAATATCCCGACCCTGGGGAACATAGCCCAATCCCATCCGCGCCCGGTCCGCCGATGCCGAGCGGTCGATGGACGCTCCTTCGAGTGTCAATTTTCCAGAGTCCGCGGGAAGAAGGCCCATCAGCGCCTTGAGCGTGGTGCTCTTGCCGACACCATTGCGGCCCATCAGGCAGAACACGGTCTTCGGGCGGATCTTCAGGGTCACGCCGCGCAGGATGGCGCTGCCGCCGATGGACACGCGGAGGTCGGAGATGGTGAGGCTTTCGGTGATTTCGGGGGCGGCGATCATGCGGCTTTTGATTTGCGACCAAGATAAACTTCGATGACGCGTTCGTCGGACTGCACCTTGTCCACGGGACCTTCGCAAAGGACGTGACCCTGATGGAGAACGGTGACTTTGCGACCCTGTGAAATCTGACGGACAAAAGTCATGTCATGCTCGATGACGACGATGGTGTGTTTTCCGGCAAGTGACAGGAGCAGCTCGCCGGTTCGATAGGTTTCCTCGTCGGTCATGCCGGCGGCGGGCTCGTCCACGAGGAGAAGGCGCGCTTCCTGGGCGAGCAGCATGCCGATTTCCAGCCATTGCTTCTGGCCGTGGGCGAGGATTCCGGCCTTGCGGTGGGCATGATCAGTTAGCTTGATGATACCCAGGATCTCGGCGATGCGATCCTTTTGTTCCGAAGTGATTTTTCCAAACAGGCTGTGCCAGATGCCGCGCGACCCTGCGAGGGAGAGCACGAGGTTATCCGTCACCGTGTGGTCGTTATAGACAGTGGGCGTTTGAAACTTGCGGCCGATACCGAGTCGATAGATTTCGTATTCGTTCAGCTTCAGCAGATCATGCTTTCCGTCGTCCCACATGAGAGTTCCGATGTCGGGCCGGGTGCGGCCGGTAATCAGGTCGAGGAAAGTGGTTTTGCCTGCTCCGTTAGGTCCGATGACGGTCCGGAGTTCCCCTTCATCGAGGTAGAAGTTGAGATCATTGATGGCTTTGAAACCATCGAAGGAACGGGTGAGTCCTTCTGCAGCGAGCAGGAACGGCTTGGTGTCCAGATGGGGAGTTTCGACAATCATGGGTCGGTGGCGGGAGTTTTTTTGGAAGTGACAGGAGCTTCCTCTTCTTTCTTTTTCAAACGGCCAAGCAGGCCCTGGATCTGGCTGGGAATGCCCATGATTCCCTTGGGCATGAAAAGAACGACGAGCACGAAGGACCCGCCGAGGATGAGTGGCCAGAAATCCGCGGTTGCGCCGGATGAGGCCCAGCTTTTCAAAACATTGACGCTGATGGCTCCGGCGATGGGACCGACAATCGTGCCCCGTCCGCCGAGAGCGACCCAGACGACGGCTTCTAGTGATTTCCCGGTTTCCATTTCGCTGGGGTTGATGATGCCGACCTGGGGCACGAAAAGAGCACCTGCGAAACTGGCGATGACGGCGCTGATGACGAAGATGAAGAGCTTGAAATTCGCGGTGGCATAACCCGAGAAGAGCACGCGGTTTTCCGAGTCGCGGATGGCGCGCTGGATGAGTCCGAAGCGGGAGTTTGTCAGCCATTTGCAACCGACGACGACGGCAACGAGAAGAAGGGCGGTGGCGATGTAGAGACCGCGCTTGGTCGACATGTCACGCAGCGAGAAACCCAGCAGGGTCCGAAAATCGGTGAAGCCGTTGTTTCCGCCCATCAGAAGTTCATTCCGGAAAAACAGGAGGGCGGCGCCGTAGGTGAGCGCTTGGGTGAGAATGGAAAAATAGACGCCCTTGATGCGCGACCGGAAGGCAAGGTAACCGAAAACCGCGGCAATGATGCCGGGAACCAGAATGATCATGGCCAAGGCAAACGGGAAACTGGTGAAAGGACCAAAAAACGACGGCCACTCCTTGCGCCCCACCATGCTGAGGAACGTGGGAACCCCGTCGCCGCCGATCATCCGCATCAGATGCATGCCCATCATGTAACCGCCCAGTGTGAAGAACAGCGCCTGCCCCAGACAGAGAAGGCCGGTATATCCCCAGAGAAGGTCGATGGAAATGGCAAGAATGCCGTAGCAGAGGTATTTCCCCCAGTTCCCCAACGTGAAATCCGAGATGTAGCCCAGCGAATTCAGCATCGGCATGATGACGACGAGAAAGACGGCGGAAAAAATCAGCAAAGGTAACTGGACCCGGCTCGTTAACGGTTGTTTGTTCATCGGTTAGTCAAGGCTGCGGGAACGGGTGACGAAGAGGCCGGCTGGACGCCATTGCAGGAAGAGAATGATGGCTCCAAGGACGAGGATCTTTCCAATAACAGGATTTCCGAGATACTGCTGGAGGGTCTGGTCCGCCACTCCAATGCCGAGCGCGCTGATCACGGTTCCCATGATATTGCCCACCCCTCCGACGACGACGGTCATGAAGGAATCGACGATGTAGAGCTGGCCCATCTGCGGGCCCACGTTGCCGATCTGCGAAAGGAATGCACCGGCCAAGCCGGCGAGACCACAACCGAAGGCGAAGGTCATGGTATTGACCCGCTCGGTGCGGATGCCCATGCAGGCAGCCATGTTGCGGTTTTGCATCACCGCTCGGATAAGAAGCCCCAGCGAGGTCTTGTTAAGGACCAGCCAGGTGACGACAATGATCAGAACCGCGAAACTGATGACGAAGATGCGGTTCCAGCCGAACACGACGTCGTTGACGGTCCAGTTTCCGGAAAGCCATGCGGGGCTGGTCACCTGGACGTTGTTGGAGCCGAAAATGAATTTTAAAATCTGCTGGATCACGAGCGAGATCCCCCAAGTGGCGAGTAGGGATTCAAGCGGCCGCTTGTAGAGAAACTGGATGACCGTCCGCTCCAACAGAACCCCGACGAGCGCGGCGATGATGAAGCTCGCCGGAATCGCCACCACAAAATACAAGGCCATGCTGCTACCGGTCAGGCTCATCCCCGGAATGGAGATCGAAAATCCCAAGGGCGACAGTTTCAACCCGGTGGCGAAGATATTCTGAATCACATACGTCGTGTAGGCACCGACGGCGATGAGCTCGCCGTGAGCCATGTTGATGATGCCCATCAGGCCGAAAGTGATCGCAAGCCCGATAGCGACGACCAGCAGGACCGAGCCTAACGAAAGCCCGCGGAACGCGGTGCCGGCTGCGTTGATTCGTGAAATGTGGCCGTCGATCTGCTGGAGAGCGGTCTTCGCGGCATTGACCGTGTCCACGTCCTTCTTCGCTTCGGCGTCGGCGAGAACGGCCTTGATGGTGTCATTCGCGGCGAGGGAATGCAGATCACCGAGTGTCAAACACGCCGCCACCCGTTCTTCAGCGACGGGCGAGCGGAGCCGGATGATGGCGATGGCTTCCTCAAGCGCGCGTAACGCCTTCGTATCCTTTTCGGTGGTCTTCAATAGCAGCAGCGCGGGAAGTCTTTCCTGCTTCTGCCCGATGGCGGAGTCCTGAATGGCGCGGATGCGTTTTTCCGTGTCCGGATCAGCCAGAGCCGCGAGATCGGAAACTTCCTTCATCGCCTTGCGCAGGCCGGAATCGGTATCAGCAAATTCGACTTCCTTCGGATTGATGCGGATGGCAGTGCCGTCCGGTGCCAGCAGCGGAGAATTGTCGGAAACACGCAGCGTGGCGAACGATCCATCTCCGCCCGCAGCGCCTGTCAGGATCACCGGAGTGACGACGCCCTCGGCGTTCTGATGGAGGAAAATCGAGCCTTCCTTCCATTTCTCAAACCATGAAACCGCTTCCGGCGACGGCTTGAGCTTCATGGCAAGAATGATCTCCTTCTGTTCTGCCGGAGTCCCCGCCACCAGCGCGGCGGCAATGTTCTCGCGAACGGATTTTTCCGGTGCCTGGGCGAACGCTGCCGCCGGGATCATCAGACCGATCGCCAGGGAGAGGACCAGCCGCTTTGCGAAAAAGTTGGCGAAAAGCTTTTGCATGGATTCCAACGCCTCAAAGCACCGACCGTGCCATGCGCCGCTGGAATTCCCCGGAGCGCGCCAGAAGCGTCGCCGGTATTCCGCATATCATCTGATGGATCCGAACCCACCACCGTTCCCGGATTTCGCTATCCGCCTATACTCAGCGACCTGAGCACAAATTGGGGGTTTCGGTATTTTACTGAAGTCCCTCTTCCACAACCTCCAAGTTATTACTTTTCTTCCTTTCACCTTTGTCAGTTTTGAGTTGGTCCGCGCGGAACCGGGCAACAGTTTGAAACTCAAGCGCCCGCCAGATCGCAATCATGGACAACGCGCGCCCCGCGTGCTTTCGTTCCGCTGATGATGGACGGCTCACTACTGGTGCTCGGGATCGCCGGGCCCGAACTTACGACTGAAGAAGCAGCGCTTTTCCGCAAGCTGCAACCGGCGGGTTACATCCTTTTCACGAGAAACATCGTCTCGCCCGACCAGACCCGGAAACTCACCGACGATCTCCGCGACCTTTCATCGGAAATGCCCATCATCGCCATCGATCAGGAAGGCGGCCGGGTCACGCGGACCAAGGAAATCGCTCCCGCCGCGCCGTCCGCACCGGCCCTTGCGAAGTTTGGAAACCTGGGAAAAATCGCGGATGCCGGAGCCTTCACCGGAGACCTCCTGCGCCTGCTCGGCTTCAACCTGAATTTCGCGCCCGTCCTCGATCTCGACCATTTCCCCAACACCCAGAACGCCCTGCGCGGCCGTTGCTGGGGACGCGATCCGCAGCGGGTCATCGACTACGCCGGCCAGTGGAACCGCTGGATGCGGAAACGCGGCATCGCGGGCTGCGGCAAGCATTTCCCCGCCTGCGGTCGCGCCGAGTCGGATCCCCACCACGACCTGCCGTCCTCTCCGGCGACGCTGGCGGAACTGCTCCGCGAGGACGTCATTCCCTATACAGCGCTGATGCCGGAGCTGGACGCGATCATGCTCGCCCACGTCGAGTTTCCCAACATCGATCCGGATTTCCCCGCATCGCTCTCGCCGCGCATCATCCGGCGGTTTCTGCGCGACCAGCTCGGCTTCGACCGCCATCTCGTTCTGACCGACGATCTCGACATGGGTGCCATCACCACCCGCTACGGCCGCGGCCAGGACGTGAAACTCGCCATTGAAGCTGGAAACGACCTCGCCCTCATCTGCCACCGCACCGACACTGCGGAGATCGCCGCCAGGGCCGTCGCAGAACTCCCGCACTGGATGACCGAGGAAGCGCGCGACCGGGTGGACCGTTTCCGTCGGAAACTGCACGGGCCACTTGTCTGGTCGGAGAAAAAGTGGCGCGAAACCTGCGATTCCCTATCAAAACTTGCTTCCGAAGTCCCTGAAATCCAGACAGATCAGGCATCCAGCCCGGTCGCCGACTACTGATAGGGGAAATCGCGCTTTGCCATGCGGGATGAAACTGTTACCTCCGCGCCGATGAACCAAGTGCATTTGATTGGCGGAGAAAAAGGCGGAGTGGGCAAGTCGGTGATGTCGCGGGTGTTCGCCCAGTATTGCATCGACCGGAACATTCCATTCCAGGGA
This sequence comes from Luteolibacter sp., assembly GCA_039915545.1. Classification (GTDB taxonomy): domain Bacteria; phylum Verrucomicrobiota; class Verrucomicrobiia; order Verrucomicrobiales; family Akkermansiaceae; genus Luteolibacter. The sequence goes on along the minus strand of JBDSNC010000243.1, from coordinate 26,665 downwards.
TTCGATTCGGACCGCTCGCACGGCTCGTTCATGCGTTTCTATCAGGACTTCGCCGTCCACGTGGGACTCGAGGATTTCCAAAGCCTCGACCACCTCGCCGAAGCCGCGCTACAGGGAGACGACGGCACCCAGGTCCTGGTGGACCTCGCCGCCCAGAGCAGCAGCTCGCTGCGCGGCTGGATGGAAGACACCGGCGTGCTCGAACTCTTCCGCGAAGCCGGCGTGATGGTGAACTGCTGGCACATCCTCGACGACGGCCGCGACTCGCTCGAAATGCTCGGCCGCCTGCTGGAGGATTTCAAAACCGAGGCCCGCTACGTCGTCGTCCTCAACCACGGCCGCGGCGCGCGTTTCGATGCCTTCCATGCCTCCCGCCAGAAGACCCGTGCGATGGAGCTGGGCGCGAAATTCATCGAGCTGCCGAAACTCCACGAAGGTTCCATGCGTCAGGTGGACCACTCGAATTCAAGCTTCTGGGCCGCCACCAACCCCGCGGAAAATGGCGACCAGCTGCTCGGCCTGCTCGACCGCCAGCGCGTCAAAGTCTGGCTGCGTAAAACTTACTCGGAACTCGACTCTCTGGGCCTGAGCAATGTTTCCCGCCGGGAAATTTCCTGAATTTATCGGCTGCGGATCGAGTCAAAGCGGCTAAGTTGACAAACAGACCACCGAAAACATCATGAAATCCATCATTCCCCGGCTCACCACCGCAGTAATCGCCCTGTTCACCGCCGTCGTTACGATTCCGGAAGCACATGCCACAAAACTCCAGCTCAACGGCACCGGCTATTACAACCTCGGCAGCAAGGAAAGCTACTATAGAGGCGGACGCCCTCAAAGCGGACGCTACGACAACCTCGGAGCGGGATATTACCACAATGCGGAAATCGGCATGCAGCGCGTGGTCAATCGCTCGACCAACCGATCCGGCAGCATGAGCTTCGAGCTCTGGGCAATGCCCTACTACGGCGCAACCAGTGGTCCTGTCCTCATGACCTACGGCCTCGATCCTCTCAAGGGCGGATTCCATTACAGTAATGTCGCCGCATTCGGCAAGGCGGTCTCGCTCAACAAGCGCAAGTATCCGGAATTCGAACTCTACGAATACACCAACAAGGGCTGGGTATGGCGCGACATGCTTCAGTTCACCTCGAAGACCCTTCTCTGACAGACTGCTTCCGTTCACCTGACATGCCGGGACCCAGGCCTACTGGTCCCGGCATGTTCGTGTCCGGCATCGTTGAAATTTTTCCTGCCCGCCATGAAACCCGTCACCCAACTCACCGGCACCCTCGCCATCGCAATTCTCTGCGGCTCCGGAGGCTACCTTCTTGGAAAAAAACAGCCCGCGGAAAACACGACGGACGCAGTGGAACGCGCAACCACCAACCGTCAGTCTAGCAATAAATCGCCAGCCCGCGCCAACAGCTCACCTTCCATCGACCTCAAGGACATCCATGCGAAACTCGACGCGGAAAAAAATCCCCTCCTCCGTTTCAAGCTCGCGATGCAGAATATGGAGGCTTGGGTGCAGCGTCATCCGGTCGACGCGCTGGACTGGTTGAAAAGCCAGCCGAAGACCGAACGCCGCGACGAGCTGATCCGGGTCGCCCTCAACCATTTTTCCGAAAACGACCCGAAAGGCGCAGCCGGCTGGGCCACCGCAAACCTAGCAGGCGCTGATCTGAACAACACCCTCATCGCGATCGCGGAAAACTGGGCCGAACAAAACGGACTCGAAGCCACCACCTGGTTCCTCGCCCTGCCGCAATCAAACCAGCGCGATGCCGCCGTGGAGAACTTGATCTTCTCATGGGCGTCTAACGAACCGGAAGCAGCCCTGCGCTATCTCAAGGAAAACCCCTCTCTCGGCGATCTGTCACCTGTCCTTCAACGCGCTACCCTCGCCGGATGGGCGAAGAGTGATCCAGTGAAAGCCGTTACCACCAGCCTGGCACTCAGCCAGACTAACAATGATCCCGGGCTTTTCGGCAACACCCTCGCCAACTGGGCGACGATGGACTTGCAAGCAAGCTCCGACTGGCTGATAGAACAGGTGAAAACCGGCGGTGAACGCGCCGCAGCCATTCAGGAACTCGCCACTATCTACGCCCAGCAGTCACCGGATGCGGGAATCGTCTGGCTCGGCAAACTCAATACCGGCAGCGAGCGCGACGCCGCTGCCAGTTCACTGGCCGCCGCCTGGTCAAGGGCCGATGCTGACGCAGCGGCCAAGTGGGCTTCCTCGCAGAATTCCTCCGTGCTCTCACCGGATGCCGTCAACACACTCGTCCACAATTTCATTATGAACGACGCCACCGCCTTCCAAGCCTGGCGGGCCACTCTTCCGGAAGGCCCGCTGAAACAGCAGGCCGACAAGATCGGCACCCCGGCAGCGGAGGAGTGAATCAATCTGGCTATCATTTCCCGGCAGCGTTGATTTTTCCCAACACTTCCTTCGCTTTGGCGTTTTCCGGATTTACCGCCAGCACCTCGTCGAGAAGTTTGCGGGCAGCCGCGGTGTCCTGAGGAGTAGTTGCCAGCATCTGACGCGAGGCTTCGGTTTTTGCTTCGAGGATTTCAAGCAGGGTGGAATCCTGTGCCGCCGCGATGCCCAAATAAGCGTCCCGGATCATTTCAGGCTTCTCGAGAAATTCGCCGACCTGCGCCTTGGTTCGATAGAGCTGGGTCAGATCCGGGTCTTTTTCCAAAGCATCCTCCAACAGGGTGACGGCATGCGCCATTTTCTGGTTGTCATCACTTTTCCAGAGCTGGCCCATTTCCTTGCGCATCGCGGTGATTTCCTTTTCCTCCACATCCTTAGCCAGCGCGGCGGCGGCCTCGGACTCCTTCATGTCGCAGCCGGGATAGGCAGCCCGATCCACCGAAATGTCCAGCAGCCACTTCCGCAGCGGCGACCAAACGGGGTCATTGTCCGACGCACCGGGAACTGCGTCAGACGAAAGCCAGGCATCCGGATCCATCAGCGGATCATTCCGCCCGCTGCTCAAGCGGCCGCCGCCCATCGACTCAAGAAACGGAGCCACCCAGCGGGGAGGCGCGCCGGCCTTGGGAACCGGGACCAACAAAAACCCGCTTTCCCCGGATAGAAGGATTTCATCCCGCCCCGGGAGAACGTGGCTCGGCATGTCGGTGCTGCCACCGGCAGGTAGTTTTGCAACTCCGACACCCGTCAGCGGATCCCACAATTTCGACACCTTGTTCATGTCCGAAGTGAGCAGCCATTCGCCGTTGGAAACCCAGCACACCGAAGTACTCGATGGCCCCGTGGGAAAACCCGTTCCCACCGGAGCGCCGGTAGCAGCATCCACACAGTCCACCCGATCCGAGTTTGACAGTGCGGCGACCGTCCGCCCGTCCGGTGACCAGGCGAGATCAATCACCGGGGCATTCATCTTCGCCGTCACACGGCCGGCGGGAGTGCTGCCGTCGGGTTTCAGATAGACGAGTGTCTGCCTGCCGGTGGCCACGACCAGCTGTGATCCGTCAAAGGACCAGGCGACCGCAGCCGCGCCCCCTTCGACGGGAATTTCTTTCGAGAGCGTTCCGTTAGCCGTGTCGATCACCTTTACCCCCGCCTTGTCGGGAATGGCGACGAACTTCCCGTTCTTCTGAAAACGCAGCTCCGAGATTCGGAGGAAAGCGGTGTCTATCACAGGCACCAGCGGCTCCGGACCCTCCCCGGACTTCATGCCGCCGCGCCATTCCACCCAGTGGAACTTGCCATCCCAGCAGAGAGCTCCGAGGTTTTTCCCGTCATTGATGAAACCGATCCCATGCGGGGGCGTAGGGAAACGCACGGGATGTCCGATCTCCTTCAAACTCCGCGTGTCGAAAAACCGCACGAGCGAATCGCTCGAATTCGCGGCAGCCAGAACCTCTCCATCCGGGGACAAGGCGGAGATGTCCGGATAACCGCTGCGAAAGTGTGCGAATTTTGCGGCCGGCACCGACGGGCGCAACTGACGGACCTGCGCGAGACCGCTCTCACTCGTCAGCAACACATGGTCTCCATCCAGATAGATCCCGTGCGACGCGGTGAACGCGGGCGAGATCGGTTCTGTTGGAATATTTCCGGTCTCCTCTTCATAAAGATAGGCGGCAGGGCCACGGCGGGTGCCGATGAAATGGGAGCCATCCGGCGAGAATGAGATTTTCGAACTCGTCGGACTCAGTGAGATCGTCTTGCCGACCTGCTTGCCCGCGACGGTGTCCCACTTGGCCAGGCCGGTGAAAATATCGATCGCCCGCAGGTACCCATCCTCGCCGAACGAAATTCCAGTGACCACCAGCTTCCCGGGAAGCTCCTTCATCTCCGGCGCTTCCGGTTTGCCCGAGGCCACGCAGAATGTGGGGGAGCTTCCAGCCACCGCCACCTGGGTTCCATCCTTCGACCAGGCAATCACCTCCGGAATGACCTTCTCGAGCGGCAGCCGTGACAGCTCTTTCCCCTCGGAGGAAAATTGGGCCAGACAGTCACCATGGTTTTTCCCTGCTGTTTCCGAGATACCGGCAGCTAACACGGTGCCCGCCGGATTCCAGCCCAAAACGGCAATCCCGTATTCGCCGGTGGCCGTTGGAGGCCTCACCATGCTCAGATCCTTCATTGATAGAAACTGCAGGTTTCCCTTCGCTGTTCCTGCAGCGAATGTTCCGGAGGATGGATGCTCTGCCAGCGAAAGCACATCCGAACCGTCCACGGACTTCTCCAACAGCAGTTTGTTGTCCGGACGGGACCAGAGATAGACGCGGTCTCCTGAAGAAGTGACGATGGTTTTCCCATCCGCGGACCCAAACGCGGCCAGAACCGCCCGCGGATGACGCAACACGGGCCCCACCGGCGGATGCAACTTGTGGTGGGCAAGCGATGAGTACGCGGCCATGACTGCGCCACGGTTTCCCGGATCCGATTCCAGCGAACGCGCCAGATAGGCGGCGCTGCGCGAAATATCGTCCGCATCGCGCGCCTGCACGGCGAGCTGCAGATCGGACTGGCTGAGCGTACGCTGCACGGCCTTCTTCTGCACCACGGCATAGGCCGCCGCTCCAATGGCGGCGACGAACAACACGGCGAACATCCCCGCCGTGATCTGAAGGCGGCGGACGCGCTGCCGTTGATAGGCCTGTTCACGACGACGCAGGTCGTCGAAACCGACACCTAACAAACCGGCCATCAGCTTGATCACCGCGTTCTCCTTACCATCCTTGCCCTCCCGCGCGTCTGCGGCGATCGGCTCGGTGCGGATCGTGGAAAGCTCGCCATCCGCGCCCAGACGGTGGCGGACAGCCTTGGGAAAACACTCGTCGTCCGCGCTGAATCCCGGTTTCCCATCACCCGCCCACGGCTCGCCATCGACGATCAGGCAGAGCACACGGTCCTCGCCGTGCATCCGCTTGTAGTGGACGATTTCCTGCTCCACCCATTGCGACTTCGCACTGCGCGGCGAACAGATGACCACGAGAAACCTCGCGTGCCGCAGAGCCCGCGCGATCACCGCGCCGAGGTCGGTCGCGGTCGGCAGCTCCTCACGATCGCGGAAGACCGGGACGAAGCGCTTCGGGATCGGCGCGTCCGCCGGGCAGGGTTTCCCCACAAGGTCCCGCGGCATCGGATAGTTCTCCAGCGATTTGTGCAGCCAGTCCGCCCACGCCTTGTCGGCGTGGCTGTAGCTGATGAAGGCCCAGTAGCGCTTTACGTTCTCCCCGGTGTCCATCGGCCTGTTGTCTCACGGTTGGACTATTTTCCTAACACCCACGAAACGTGCGGTGTGTAGAGGTCCGGCTCCAGCAGGAACGAGTCGTGGCCCTTGTCCGAGTGCACGATGATGTGCATGACGTCCACCTTCGCCTGCTCCAGATACTTGACGAGTTCGGACTGCTCTTCCGGATAGAAACAAAAGTCGGAGTCGATTGAAAAAACCAGCCACTTCTGTCCGGCCAGACGCGCCCGTTCGAAAAGATCAGCCGGTGTTTCCGCATCGCCTTCGTGGGTGGCATCGTAGCGCGACCAGAGATCGATGATGCGCAGGTAGGTGTTCGCATCGAAGCGTTTCACAAACTTCTTCCCCTGATGGAGCATGTAGCTCTGGAACTGGTCCCTCACCCGGTACCAAGCCAGCACGTCGTCCGCCTGCACCACGTCCTGCCGCGCGCGGCTCTCGAAGGCGTCCAGATGGACGAAGGTCTTGTGCGAGATCATCCTCGCCAGCGCGAGCCCATAGAGCGGCGGCGAGTTGTCGTAATAATCGCCGCCGTTGAAATACGGGTCGTTTTCGATGGCGAGGATCTGCTCGAAAAGGATCAGGCGGTTGAGCACCGTCGTCTTGTAGCCGGACGCGATGATGATCACGTTGCGGATCCGTCCGGCCTGACGGGTGGCGAAGGTCAGTGCGACCAGTCCGCCTACGGACGGGCCGACAACCGCATGCAGCACGTCGATTTCAAAATGATCCAACAGCCGGCTGAAAACCTCCACCTGGTCCGCCGCCGTCACTGCGGGAAATTTCGCACCGTAGGGTTTTCCCGTTCCCGGATCGATCGACGCCGGACCGGTGCTGCCGTAACAGCCGCCCAGATAGTTCGCGCAGATGACGAAATACTTGTCGGTATCGATCGCCTTCCCGGGACCGATCATCGCCTCCCACCACCCTTCGTGCAGCTCCGGCTGCCACAGCGCGCCCACTCCGTCGATGTCCGGATTGTAGCCCACCGCATGGTGTGATCCTGATAGAGCGTGAAACAGAAAAACCGCGTTCGAGTGGTCCGCATTCAGCTCGCCCCACGTTTCATAAGCCAGCGTCACGCTTGGCAACACCCCGCCATCGCGCAGCCTCACCGGGTGGTCGGGGCTTCCTGTTTGGAAAAATCGGGTCTGTGTCGCGGCAGGCATGCGCCAAGCCTAAACGGCATTCCGCCGACAACGCAAGGGTCTGCTGAACGCGGCGGAAGCCTGCTTGCCAACACCTTGCAGGACGCTTAACTACCCGTGGATCCCATGAAAAACATCCTTCTCCTCTGCCTCTGCGCCCTCCTCACCGCCTGCGGCACCGCCAACGGCCCTACCGTGACCAGCGGCTCACCCGCCCAAGCCGGATTCGGCTTCCTGCCGGAAAAGGCGGAAAAAGGCGCGCTGTTCCAATACTATCAGCCGAACGCCGGATCCAGGTGGCGGAACAACTGGACCTCGCACCTCGACCTCACCGGCGTTTCCTGGAACGACCCGCGCACCGCTACGCTCATCGCTCCGAGCTACGTCGTCATGGCCGCGCATTTCATCCGCCCTTCCACCGTGCCGATCATTTTCCACGACAAGCAGGGAAACCGCCACGAGCGCCTCATCGGCACAGTTAGATCGTTGGCTGTCGGCGATATCGCCGTCGCGAAGCTCAACCGCCCGCTGCCGCCGGAAATTAAATGCTACCGCTTCGCTAACGCCGGCGAAGCCGCCATCGGCCGCCCCGTCATCGTGTCAGATCAAACCAACACCCTCTCCGTCCACCGCCTTGCCGCAGTTTCCGGAGCGGTCGTCCAGTTCGACTATTTCACCAACCTGAGTCCCGTCTATCGACGCAACCTCATCGTCGGCGACAGCGGAAACCCATCGTTCCTGCTGGTGAAAGGCGATCTCCACCTGCTGGAAACCCACACCACCGGCGGCCCCGGCGCGGGACCTAACTTCGCCGATCCCACCGTCCAAGCAGCCATACGCACTGCGATGGCGCAGATGGGGAACTAGACTTTGCAAAATGGAGTGACTAATGGTCCGCAACCGCCAGGAGTGCGCGACGCTCTGCTCGCGCCCACGGTAGTTTCAGCTCTGCTGAATGCGGTGCGGAGTCCTTCGGCAACAACGTCGCAAATGGAAAAGTTGAAGAGCTCCGCACCCCACGGTGAAAAGCTTCCATCCGCCACCAGGCGGCAGCAGAGCATGCCGCACTCCGGTCGTCCCGTCGCACGACACCTCCGCGATCAATGACTGAAACCCACCTAACCTACCCGCGCATTCGCAATTTTCCTCACCCCCAACGCCAGCAGGCCCGCCACAATCCCCCAAAATGCCGAACCGATCCCTCCGAACGAGATCCCCGAAAGCACCACGAAATAACTGATCACTGCCGCCTCCCGGTAACGCTCCTCCGCCGTGGCCGACGCCAGCCCGCTGGCAATCGTCCCGATCAGCGCCAGCCCGGCTACCGCCAGCACCAGCTCATGCGGAAACGCCGCGAACAAACCCGCGATGGTCGCTCCGAAAATCCCGACCAGTCCGTAGAAAAACCCTGCCGACATCGCCGCGACGTAGCGTTTTTTCGGATCAGGATGCGCCTCCGCATTCATGCAGAACGCCGCCGTGATCGCCGCCAGATTCAGCGTGTAACCGCCGAACGGCGCGACTAACAAATTCGCCACACCCGACCAGCCGATGATCTTCGAAACCGGCGGATGATAGCCGTTCGCCTTGAACACCGCCACGCCCGGCAGATTCTGCGAGGCCATCGTCACGATGAAAAGCGGCAGCGCCACGCCCACCAGCGTCCTCAGCGAAAACTCCGGAGTCACCCACACCGGTTTCGTGAATTCCAACGGCACCGCAGCGGCATTGAAACGCCCTTGGAAAACCACGATCGCCACGCCGATCGCCAGGATCACCGGCACGTTTGATCGCGGCCAGAAATTCCGCCCTAGCAGATAAGCGCCGAACATTGGCAGGATCAGCGTCGGGTTCGAAGGCGTCGCCATGAACGCATCCAGCGCGAACTTCGAAAGCACCCCCGCCAACAGCGCCGATGCCAGCGGCAGCGGCAGCCGTTTCATGATCTTCTCAAACCCACCGGAAAACCCCGCGACAGTGATCATCGCCGCACACACAAGAAACGCCCCCGTCGCCTGCTGCAACGTCAGGTGTCCCTCGGCCGCCGCACTCGCGATCACCGCCGCCCCCGGCGTGGACCAGGCGATCAAAATCGGCAACCGGTAAAACCACGATAAAATCAAACTCGTCACCGCCATTCCGATCCCCAACGCCCACAACCACGAAGCCGTCTGCGCCGGAGTCGCATGCAAATTCTGCGCCGCCTGGAAAATCAGCGCCACCGAGCTGGTGAACCCCACCAGCACCGCGACAAAACCCGCAACAACTGCGGAAAATGAGAAATCCTTGAGCATCGACACACGACTGTTGGTCGCCGTCCGCATCTGCACAAGACGGGATTGGAGCCGGTTCTTGAAGAAACGGAACCCAGATTGGTTTACCAAGCCTATGGACGAAAAGCAGTCTTCTCTTCAAGACAGGATCAGCGCTTTGTCATCGCCCGAAACCAAGGGACTCGCTTTCACGCCCTCCATCAGCTTCTCCAGCAATTCCGGAGGAAGATCGCTTTGCGGGCGCACTTCCTTCTTGGCCCATTGCTCGCAAAGCTCCCGCAGTGATTTGTTGAAGAGCTTGTTGCAGTCGATACACGATTCCTTCGTGAAATCCCGATAATCCCGCTCGCTGATTTCGACAAGTGATGCCGCTGGTAGGTTCTTTCTGGCGATTCGATTTCTGGCTTTCTCGATTTGGGAGCTGGCCACAAGCAAAAGCAGGATTCTGTCACGCATGGGATCACGGTTCAGGACGATGAAATAATGGGGTTCCGCCGATGAAAGCCCGCGTTCCGCCATGTAATAGACGGTCCCCTGTCTCAGCGTGAGCCGGATTTCATAGGGAATCTGCACAAGCCCGGTCCTGTCAGCTCCAAATGCTCTCGACCGCGTGCATCTCCGCAAGTTCCTCCCGCAGATCTTCGGCATCCGCCGGGCTCAGGGGCGGCAGTTTGTCCACACCCGCTTCGGGATTCTGGAGAAAATCACTGTAGAGCATCTGCCTGCGCGTCGCATGCCCGGATTCCAGCGCCGCCTGATGTTGGAGCCATTCCGGGAAGCGGTGGGTTTCGTCCGCCAATTGGAATTGATCGAGATGACGGTAGTTTTCCCAAGCAAATTCCAACGCCTCAACATCGGATTCGGAAAGAACCTTTGTATCCACAGGCAAGATGGAGGAAAAATCATGTTCCGCACTCCGGCACAGGAACCGTGCCCGATACTCGTTTTCCTCCGGGGCCGTGAACTCTTCCTTCTCATTCAGCAGGTTGAGGCAGGCCGATGCCACCGGCCCGAACTTCATCGCGAAATAGGTGTCGTTGGTGATCGGACGCCCGTATTTCCGGAGATGCTGGCGGTCGGCGAAATAAACCAGCTTGAGCGCCTTCATCTTGTTCAGGCATCCCCCGGAAGCCGCTGCAAAAAAGTTCAGGGACTGGATGGCTTTCTTATGGGAAAAGGAAAGTTGCATGATCTTTGGACCGGGGAAATTACCGTCGGAAACGACGATGCGCATCAAGGAATCAATGGAGCGATTTCACCAAACACTCTAAAACGGCGGTTGTCCGGCGGGCTTCTTAGGCAGATTTCCCACCGCCTGACAAGTACTCATTTGATGCGTGGTATGGAGGCGCGAAACCCCGAAGCGTATCCCGGAGCCCGACGAATCGTGAAATTCGACCCGTGTTTTCTGGAGATCCGCCGAATCGGTTTCGGCAATTACTTCCGGCAAAATCTAAACCCTGCGGATGCAATCCCCATCTTTTTCCAGTCTGCCTTCACGCAGCAGGCCTTTGATGAGTGAGCGGGCGGTTTCGTCGATGACGGAGCCGGTGCGGCGGAAGCCGAGCCACCGGGCGAAGGTGCGGATGGCGTCCTCGCGGGTGGTCCAGACGCGGCCTTGTTCGGAGATCGCGGCGAGGAATTGGGTTTTGAGGAAATCCTTTTCGTAATCCGTCACACTGGACCAGCCGGTGCTGAACTGACCGCGTTCGTTGAAAATCACCTGGCGTTTCACGGCGGTGCGGATGGCATTGCTCAGGATTTCCGCGAGGCCGCCGCGCACGTGCTGGTAGCCGAGGGCGGTGGCCGCGTGTTTGATGGCGGCGTCGCGGTCGCAGGGGCCGTGTGCCGTTAGGACTTCACGCAGCAGGGACATGAAGTCGCTTTTCTCCATCTCGTCGGGACGGGTCGGGCGGAAGGATTCGATGGGTTCGGGAGGCGCAATTGGCTCCGGCTTTGAAGCAATGGCACGCACTGGCGGGGCGGGTGGTTCAGGCAAGAGTTTCTCGCGCGGAGACGCAGAGGCGCTGGGTTTTGGATCTTCCTCTTCTTGTTCTCCTCCCTCTGCGGCCCTGTGGCTCTGCGTGAGACGTTCTTCTGATGGCTCTTCACCCCAGATGCGGGCGAGGGTGGCTTGGAGCTTTTGCTCGAAGCGGGTGATCAGTTCCCGGTTCGCGGCGACGAGGGCTTGCTCGGCTTCGATCTCCGCCACGATCGCTCGCTGCGTGGCGAGGGGTGGGAGGGGGATCGAGTATTCCTTCAATAATTGACCGCTAAGATTGCTCTGATTTCCGCCACGAGCATCACTGATCTTTCTGAAGTCCTCGTAGCGAGACTGAAGAATCCGAAATAGATAGCCCGGATCAATCGAAGCGTTTTTGGGGACAAACGCTGCACACGCTTGATTGATTGCGGCGTCAATTCCCAAAACCGCGACTCTTCCCCGCGTTACGCCTTGCCCATACATGGCCATCAAAACGGTTCCTTTCGGCACGATCCATGTGGACGAATTGATCAGGCCGTTCTTGGTGATAGTTTCATTTGCCCGATCAATAACGCCAAAGTCGATTAAGGTCGTCGTCACCCAAGGAATTTCCCCATTCCAATATTCATCGTTCGATCGTTCCGGAGTTCCTCCCGATTTGATTGTGCAGATGTCGCCCAATAAACCTGTAGGCCAGTCGGAATGGATGGGGATGTGGGGGCGGTAGTAGTCGAGGACAGAGCGGGCACCGCTGATGACTTTCTGGTATCCCTCGATCTCCGCCACGATCTCCTTCTGCATCTCCAGCGACGGTAGGGGGATTTGGAATTCGGCCAAGTCCTCAACTTTCATGCTGACATTGGCTGCGCCTTTCATGAGTCCTGCCATCTTGTTTTTCTGGAGATCGAGCACGAGGTAGAGGAACTTAGTGACTAACATGCTTTCATCCTTCGGTTGCAGCGCTGCCAGAAGGTTGGCTACGGCAAATTTACCTGAAGCAAAATGAATCCGACTGAGGGTCGCGCGTCCATGCCCCGTGGAGGAGATCAATGGAACACAAACGGCTTCACCTTCAATTTGGTAATCGGAAGAAGTGAGCGGTTCTTTGGCCGTCACGATGAGGGGATATGGCCCGGGCTCGGTTTTGGTGCTGGAGTGGGTACCCTTCTTCAGTGAGCAAACCTCCTTTAGTCTGACGACACGAGTTCCGGCGCGGACCTCCACCGGACGATAGCGCTCTGCGCTGAAATTGTAGTCGTTGGCTGCAATCGCACTTCGTTCAACGGGGAAGGTGTGCCGTGACAATGCAGAGCCTGCGTAGTATGCAGCGTAATCCTTGAGCACGAATGGCAGGTCGTTGCGTTCGATGACGGAGCGCTTGATGCCGAGGCTTACACCGATGGCCTGAATATCGGAGAAGATGATGTTTGTTCTGCTCTTGGCGATGCGTTTGTCCAGAATCAGAATAGATGTCTTCACACCGGAGTAAGGCTGAAACACACCCGATGGTAGCGAGATGACTCCGATCAGCGCTTCCTTCAAAAGCACTTCACGCAAGCGCCGATAGGCAGTGCCGCTTTGAAAGATGATTCCCTCGGGGACGATGATTCCTGCGCGACCATGAGCGGTGAGGTGCTCCAGCATGTAGTCTACGAAGAGCACTTCGCTGCGGTTGCTCGGAACCGAGAAGCGGTTGTGGGGCTTGATGCCGCCCTTAGGCGACATGAAGGGCGGGTTTGCGAGAATGACATCGGCAAATTCGTTCCAACGGTCCTGTGACGTCAGCGTATCGTATTCGAAGACGTGCGGTTCGGCGAAGCCGTGGAGATAGAGATTTACTAACGAAAGCCGGACCATGTCGGGCGAGATGTCGTAACCTTTGAAGTTTTTGGCGAAGCGGGCCTTTTCATCGTGCGTGAGCGTTGAATGCCCTTTCTTGTCTTTATTGTGTTTGAGAATATGCTTATAAGCCGAAATCAGGAAACCTGCGGTGCCGCAGGCAGGATCCAGAACGACTTCATCTTTTTGTGGAGCAACGATTTCAGTGACAAAGTCGATGATGTGGCGCGGGGTGCGGAACTGCCCGGCATCGCCTTGTGAACCGAGGACGCTGAGCAGATACTCGAAGGCATCGCCGAGGCGCTCGCTGTGATCATAGCTGAACCCGTCGATGATCTTGAGAAATGCCTTGAGCGTTTCGGGATCGCGGTAAGGGAGGTAGGCGTTCTTGAAAATATCCCGGAAAAGTGCGGGGATGCCGGGGTTTTCGGGCATCTTGGCGATGCCCTCACCGTAGAGCCCTAACATTTCATGACCGCCCAGCGAAGGAGCCATGAGTCTGGCCCAGCCGTAGCGGGCGTATTCGCCGGTGAAAAAGGAACGCTCGCCGCCGAGTTCCTCGGCCTCGGCGTCCATGTCATCCATGAACTTGTAGATGAGGGCGATGGTGATCTGTTCGACCTGGGACTTGGGATCGGGAACCTTGCCGACAAGAATGTCGCGGGCGGTGTCGATGCGGCGTTTGGTATCGGTGTCTAGCATGGGAAAATGGGAATCCGGAAAACGTGCTAGGCCGCGAATTGGTTCAGGCTAACATAATCCTTGATGTACTCAGGAATGATCTTCCGGTATTCGGGCGGAACGGCCTTCAGATCCGCGATGGTGAAGGACGAGGTGGTGTAAAGCGCCGTGAGGCGCTTGGGATCGTCGATGATGGCGCGGATCTGGCTGTCGGTGGCGTAGGCTTTGAAAAACTGTTTCAAGGCGGGAATGATCTTCGCTTCCTCGGGTTTCCGGTCGGCGACGAATTTCGAGAACTCCTCTTCCAACAGCTCGTCCTTGGATTTGAAACGAGGGATAAGGCCGAAGATTTTTTCGAGGATTTCGCGCAGCGTGAGACGGCGGTCCACGGCGGCGGCTTTCCGGAGTTTCTCCAGGGTGTAGAATTCGGAAGGTTTGTCGAAAACCTCCTTGTTCACATAGTCGATGACGCGATCCCACTGGCCGGCCTCGATGCTGGAGGCGATGAATGCGTTCTCGCGCACGGTGTCCTCGAATTTCTCGTAGAACATGCGGTCGATCTTCATGCCCTCGACGCCGACGGCTTCCTCCTTGATCGACGACAGGATGTCTTGGCCGAGATGGTCGTAGGTTCCGATGGTGCCGCCACCACCACCGCCGGTTTCGCCATCCCCGGTTCCGAGTTTCGGCAGCTTGCGGACTTCGTCGTATTTGAATTCCTTCTCGAAGTATTCGCAGTTGGCGAAGAAGTCGAAGAGCTTGAAGGAGGACTTCTTCGGCTCCCTAACACTTTCATTGATCGCTTCGTCGAAAAGCTGTTCGCGGAAATCGTGTTTCCGGGTGCCGCGCCCTTTGATCTGGATGAATTCTGTGGGCGAGAAAATCGGCCGGAAGAGTCCGAGGTTGAGCAGGTCCGGGCAATCGTAGCCGGTGGTCATCATCCCGACGGTGACGCAGACGCGGGCCTTGCTGGTCTTGTAGGTGGGGATGAAGTTGGCGGAGCCCAGCAGGTTGTTGTTGGTGAAATTCGTGGTGTATTGCTGGGCACCGTCCACCTGCGAGGTGACCTGCACCGCGAAGTCGGAATGGTATTTTCCGGGGAACATGATGTCCGCCATTTCATTGAGAATCTGCGCGAGTTTGCCCGCGTGGTTCTGGCTGACGGCGAAAACGATGGACTTGCCGATCTCTCCGCTGACGGGATCGCGCAGGGCACTTTCGAGGAAGGTCTTGCAGAAGAGTTGGTTCGTGGTCGGGGAGAAAAAGCGCTTTTCAAACTCGCGTTGTTTGAACGCCTCCTTCTGGTCATCGCCATTGTCATCCTTAAACTCGACGACGAAGCCCTCGTCCGAGAGCAACCGGGTGGTCACCTCGCTGCGGGCATCGACGACGGTGGGATTGATGAGGAAGCCATCCTTCACACCATCTAGCAGAGAATAACGGAACGTAGGCTGGCCATCGTCACAGCCGAAGGTGCGGTAGGTATCGAGCATGAGGCGGCGCTCGAACTCGCGAGGGTCCTTGGTGGTCGGCTTGTCCTTGTCGAATTTTTTCAGGTAATCGAATGGCGTGGCGGTGAGGCCGAGCTTGTATCCGATGAAATAGTCGAAGACGGCGCGGGCGTTTCCGCCGATGGAGCGGTGCGCTTCGTCCGAGATGACGAGGTCGAAGTCGGTGGGTGAAAAGAGCTGCCGGTATTTGTTATTGAAGAGCAGCGACTGGACGGTGGTGACGACGATCTCGGCATGCCGCCACGAGTCGCGGTTTTCCTTGTAGATTACGGTTTTGAAATCGTTCGCGAGGACTTTCTTGAACGCCTTCTCCGCCTGATCTTCGAGTTCCAAACGGTCCACGAGAAACAACACGCGCCGCGCATTCCCGGTGCGGAGGAACAACCGGATGACAGCAGCCGATGTCAGCGTCTTGCCGGTGCCGGTGGCCATTTCCAGGAGAAAACGGTCGGAACTTTTCGCAACCGCCTGCTGGATCGCGGTGATGGCGTTCTTCTGATAGGGACGGAGGAGGCGGAGGCCGTTCGTCTCGATGAAGCCGCGGCGCTCGGCTTCGTTTTTCCATGCGGCTTCGGACGCGTAGCCGGGGCGCTGGGTGAGTAGGACGTAGTCATCGCCGACCGGTTCGGCGATGAGGCGTTTCGGATCAGGTACGTTTTTCTGATAGCCGGTGACCGAGACGGGAGTCGGGAACGCGGTGATGATGTAGGGATTGCCGCGCTCGAGGTCCCAGAAGTAATGGAGGTTGCCGTTGGAAAGGATGATGAAGCGGCAGTTCTGGGACTTTGCGTATTTCCTGGCCTGCTCCTTGCCGGCCAGCGGGCTTTTGTCTTCCGCCTTGGCTTCGAGCACGATGAACGGAAAGCCTTTTTCATTGAGCAGCAGGAAGTCGATGAAGCCCTTTCCGGCCTTTTCGAAATTTTCGCCAAGTTGATCGAGATCCTGTGTTTTGAGGGTGACCTTGGGCTCGAGTTGGATGTTCGCCGGGCCGCTGGCATCCGCAAAGAAACGCCAACCCGCGCTTTCGAGCAGCTTGTTGATCTTGATGCGGGCGGCGGCTTCCTTCATGCGGCTAGTGGGAGAAAGAGCCGTGCGAAACGAGTTCCATCAGGCGGGTCGGCTGGATCGATCAGCGTCGGGCGGATTTCTTCTTTGCCGGTTGCTGGCCCGTCTGGCCCGAAGCGCCGATAATCCGTTGCACGGCGGCACGCAGGGTTTCCGCCTCGCAGGGGGTCAGGGGCAGCGGCTGCGGGGAGGCAATTCTCGTTTTGGAGCGGGGAACCGGCATTGAATCGCTCATGCCGCAAGATTGCTGTTATCGCAAGATCGCGTCAAGCAGACTTACAGGTTGCGACAGGCGGCTCCGGACTTGAATAATCCGCCGCATGATCCGATTCAGCCAACGCCTCCAGGATGTGCTGGCATCCACCGGGTGGCCGCAGAAGGAACTCGCGCGCCGCGCCGCGGTCAGCGCGACGAATGTTTCCCGCTGGCTGGGAGGCAAAGCGCTTCCGGATCGGCCGGCGCTGGGCAGAGTTATCGATGTTCTGCCCGAAAACCTGGTGCCGCCTTTGATCGCCGCGTGGGTTTACGACTCGCTGCCGCCGAATGCGGAACGGATGGTTGGCATTGTTGCGAAGAACCCGTCTTCAAAGGTCAGGGAAACTCCACCGGACGAATGGCCTGACGGGCTGAACCGCGCCAGCCGGAGGAAATTCATCGATTTCGCCCGGGTGGCCATGGATTACGATGACGTGATGAAAATCGTCGACGTGCTGCATGGCGCAGCGATGAGAATGTCCGGCAAAAAGGGCACCGTGGAATAGAATTTCCAGAGCTGTCTTGAACGGTTTCGCCAAGATCCACCTCGTCACTCATGCCTAGTGAGCGGAGCCACCACGGCAAGGATCCGGGCAACAGAATGCCGGCCTGAAACCGCTGGCAATATGTCGTTCCCAGCGACATATCACGCAAACGTGTCGCAATTTCGCCAGTTTTGCGACACGTCCCCCCATTCAAGCCGCCCCAGCTCCCGCCAATCCGGCGCGGACGAGGAGTGGCTCCTGTTCCGGATCGCGGCCCATGAAGCGGCGGTAGAGTTCGTCGGGCGGGACGGAGTTGCCCTTGCTGAGGATGTGTTCGCGGAAGGCGTGACCGGTTTCGGAGTTGAGCACGCCCTCGGTTTGGAAGCGGGTGAAGGCGTCGGCATCCAGCACCTCGGCCCATTTGTAGGAGTAGTAGCCGGCGGCGTAACCGGTGGGGCTGCTGAAGAGGTGGCCGAAACGGCGCATCATGGAGGGCGGCGGCGTTTTGAGCGGAGCGAGGTAGTCGGCGAGCACCTCGCGGTCCACAGCGTCGAGGTCCTTGCCGAGGAAATCGGCGAGGCGGATGTGGAGCTCGAGATCGAGCTTGGCAAAAGCGAGCTGGCGCATGAAACCGGACGCGCTGAGGTAGTTCTTCGCGGCGATCATTTTCGCGAAAAGTTCTTCCGGGATCGGCGCGTTCGTTTCGAAATGACGGGCGAAAAGATCCAGCGATTGGCGGTCCCAACAGAAATTCTCCATGATCTGCGAGGGCAGCTCGACGAAGTCCCACGGGACGTTCGTGCCAGCCAGGGATTTCACGGAAACCTCGCTGAGCAAGCCGTGGAGCAAGTGGCCGAATTCGTGGAAAATCGTCTCCACCTCGCGATGTGTTAGCAATGCGGGCTTCCCGTCCACCGGCGGGCTCATGTTGCCGATGATCAGTCCGAGATGAGGCTCGCCGAGCGCGCCGGTGTGGAGCGAGTTCATCCACGCGCCGCCGCGCTTCGATTCGCGCGGGTGCCAGTCGGCGTAGAACGAGCCGAGGTGCGCTGATGTTTTCGAATCGTGGATCTCGTAGAACTTGCACTCGGGGTGCCAGGTTTCTACCGGAGTTGATGGTTGAGAGTTGATGGTTGTTAGGGAAGAATCAGATCCGATATTAACGGTCTCCAACTCTTTGATGGAAATCCCGAAAAGGCGCGAGGCGATTTCAAACATGCCGGCCATCACGCCATCGACGGGGAAATACGGCCGCAGTTCCTCCTCATCGAAATCGTAGTTCTCCTGGCGTTGTTTCTCCGACCAATAGGCGACTTCCCACGGTTCCAGCGCACTGACCGGCTGGCCGGATTTCGCCGCCTTGTATTGGGCGAGCTGCTTGTATTCCGCTAGAAACGCCGGATGGATGCGGGCGTGGAGATCTTCGATGAACTTGAGCGCCGATTCACCGTTTTTCGCCATGCGGCGCAGCAACGTTAGATCGGCGAAATGTTTCTGCCCAAGGATTTCCGCCTTTTCCTGACGGAGTTCGAGAATCTGCCAGACGAGCGGCGTGTTGTCATACTCGCCCACCGCACCAACCTTCGACGACGCCTCCCAGACCTGATGGCGGATCGTGTCGTCGTGCAGGTGCTGCATGATCGGATACATCGATGGAAACTGCAGGGTGAAGCGCCAGGCGTTTTCATGGCCCTTCGCGCGGGCGTTCGCGGCGGCACCGGCCTTGGCGGATTCCGGCAGACCGGCGAGTTTCGCTTCGTCGGTGATGACGAGTTCCCACGCGTTGGTGGAGTCGAGAACGTGCTCGGAGTATTCCTTGGTGATCTTCGAAAGCTCGGCCTCGATGGCGGCCACCCGCTGCTTCTTGTCGGCCGGAAGGTCCGCGCCGGAGCTGCGGAAATCGAAAAGCGTCTCCTCGACGAAGCGCTTGCTAACCGGATCCAGCGTGGCGATTTCCGCGCTTTCGCCGACCGCCTTGATCACCGCCCACAGGCGGTCGTTGAGTGCGATGGATGAGTAGAAATCCGTGACAGCGGGCAGCATCTTGTTCAACGCCTCGCGCTGGGCGGGCGAGTCACAGACCGAGTCCAGGTGGTTCAGACGTCCCCAGCCGCGGCCGAGTTCCTCCGTCGCTTTTTCGAGGGCGAGGAAGGTGCTTTCATAATTCGCCGCAGCAGTATCCTGCGCGCAGATCGTTTCAATATTCTGCTTCGCCTGCTCAAGCGCGTGGGTGATGTCCGGCTCGACGGCTTCGGGAACAAGGGTGGACCAGCGGACGTGGAATTCGGGTGTGAGGAACGGGTGCATGGGTGGAAATATGGTGATTCTTCGGTGAGAGGAGGCCTAACATCAATCGATCTTTTTCAGAAAATCTGCAGCAGAGATGGCAGGCATGGGCGATTGACGGAAATCCTGTAAATTGCGGGTGATGATGAAGCCCGCCTTGCATGCCCAAGCGGCGGCTCTACGGTTCGGAAATCCCCAGATCCTTGCAAATCTTCTTCACCAATAGGTCGTTGACCTCGGCATGACGGGCAACGGCAGAGCGGCGGTTTGTCGCACGGTTTCTCCACTAAGAATGGTTCCCTCCCTCGCGGACCAGTTCGCAATCGTGTTGGGCCAAGTGACTGATGAAAGCCCGCCGCTTCATACGGAGACAAGCTCTTCGGTATAATGCCCGTTCGCACTTGCTCTGGCCTCCTCACGATTGAACTCCAACGCCTCCACAAGGATTTCCCGCAGGGACGCCATCAGCTCCTCCTTGGTTTTTTCCTGGGCGTTGACGCCCGGGATCTCCTCGATCCAACCCACCCACCAGTCGCCGTCCTGCTGGGTGATCGCCGTGTAGGTTGATTTCATGAATTCAGAGTGACACGAATTAGGAGGGCGGGCAACTGCGGAAGTATTTCGCCTGTAACACGTCATTGAGCGGATCAACGCCCGCCGCGGGTGACCGGAGACTGGCAATCCCCACCATACTGGCGACGGTTCCACTTTTCATGGAAGTGTCTTCAGATCCAAGCAGGGATTCAATCAACCGGGAGAGAGTGCCCCGCTTTTTCATGAGCAGAAATTTAGCCCAACTCACATCGGACGGCAAGTTTCGGCGGAGAAATAGAAGGAACGAGACGCCCGTCCTCCCTATGAGTTTTCCTGTTCCTCCATGATTTCTTCCGATGCAGGCGGCGGAATGAACGTAGCCAGCGGCCTGACCAGATTCGTCGGCAGCGGGAAAACGCGGTCGTAAATCCCGGGCGCGATCTCGGTGGACTGCGCATAAGCATCGCGGACCATCTCCATCTTCGCGTCGAGGTTGTCGATGTAGTGCAACGCGAACGCTTCCGGCGTGCGCGGCAGGACGGGCGAACCGAATTCATACTGCCCGTGATGGCTGCCGATGAGGTGGAGCAGGTGCAGCCGCGTCATTTCCGTGGACGGCTTCAGACCCTTCCAGCTCTCGGCGTCCTCCGTGTCCAGCAGATCGTTCCAGAGCTTGTTCACCAGCTCGATGCCGAGCGGGATATGGCCTAACATCTCCCCGTGAATACTGTGGATCTGCGCGAAGCCGTCTTCCGGATACGAGTTCTCCCACAGCTTCCCGCAGTCGTGAAAAAGCACACCGGTCAGCATGAGATCGCGGTTCAGCTCCGGATAAACCGGACAAAGCGCGGCTGCGGACCGCATCATGTGCGCAACGTGCTCCACCAACCCGCCGCGGCGGGCGTGGTGGTTTTTCCTGGCAGCGGCGGTGCGGCGGAAGCGGTCGCCGAGTTGGGTGAGGAAATGCTCGCAAATACCGTGCAACCGCGGATCCTCGATGGAATCGCACAGACGGCGGATTTCCGCGAAGTCACGGTCCTGCTTTTCCCGCGTTTCGGGATCACCCGCTAGGAAATCGGCGACGGCCGTTTCATCGATGTGGAACCACGCGAGGTTGGTCGGGTTCACGCCATACTGGTTCTGCGTCCATTCGGCTTCGAGTCGGACGATCGCTCCATCGGCCAACTTTTCCGCAGCGTCGTGCATCGGCGAGTCCGACCAGATTTTCAGTGAGAAATTTCCGGTGGAGTCGGCGAAAACGAGTTCGAAATAGGGCTTCCCACCCTTCGTCGTGCGGGTGGCGCGGGATTGGAGCTGCGCGTGGATCGCAGCGTGAACAGGGGTTTCTCCGGCTAGTTCCTTGACGGCGGCAATGGTGATAGGACTCACGCGCCGAACATGGCAGATGAAACGGACCTGTCACGCCCGGAGGATCATTCTTCGACTACCGCCGGCAGGCTGACACGGAAAGTCGCGCCCTTGCCCAGTTCGCTCCGCACCTCGACGGTACCGTTTCGGTTCTCCACCACCGCCTGCACGATGGCGAGGCCGAGGCCGGAGTGACCGCTCGCCGGACCTCGCGCGGGGTCCACCCGATAGAAACGGTCGAACAACCGCGGCAGATGCTCCGGCGCGATGCCCGGTCCCCGGTCGGCGACTTCCAGGATCACACGCTGGTCCTCACAGAAAACACTGACCACCGCCTCACCGCCGGCGGGCTGATGGAGGATGGCGTTGGAAATGAGATTGCTCGCGACGATGGCGAGCGAATTGGAATCGGCTAGGCACCGCGCGGATTGGAGTTCGGAGCGGATCACGATCCCCTTCTGGTCGGCGAGCGGTTGCAGGAGCTGGAGAGTGTCCGTGACGACCGAGGAAAGATCCGTGCTCTCGCCATGGCTTTCTGGCGGATTTCCATCCTGGCGCGCGAGGATTAGTAGGGACTCGACCAGCGAGCGCATGCGGGTGGCAGCATGGCTGCACGTGGAAATGATCTCCTTGTATTCCTCCGCCGTGCGCTCGCGTTTCAAGCCGCGGGAAGTTTCCGATAGAATGACGGTCAGCGGCGTGCGCAGCTCGTGCGAGGCGTCCGCCGTGAACTCACGCTGGCGCTGGATGGCGGAGGCGAGGCGGTCGAAGGTGTCGTTGAGCACCTGGCTGAGGCGGCTGAGTTCGTTATCGGCGTCGGCGACGTCGATGCGCTCGGAAAGTTTTCCTTCTGCGATGCGCGATGCCGTCTGGCTGATCGCGGCGATCGGCTGGATCGCCCGCCCCGCCAGCCACCATCCGCCGAGCAGACCTAACAACCAAAGCAGCGCGCCGCTTCCGGCGATCTGCCAGCCGAGCTGCTGGAGCGCCGCGCGGTCCAAGGAAATGTCCCTGCCCACGACCACCCGGAAACCGCGCGGACCACCATGGACGAGTTCGCGGAAATCCCCGCGCATCCGCGTGACCGGATCCTGATCCTGGGCGAGCTTCGGATACTGGAGATCCGCGGGAGCGTTGGCCGACCGGAAAAGCGTCTGGCAGCTGCCGTCCCAGAAAACGAGATAGGTGCTTTCCGACGCGTCCGGATCGAAGAGATCGCGCAGTTCCAGCGGAAATTTCGTCGGATCGTCGATGCTGAGAAAACGCTCGCGGATCTCCGCGGTGGTCGGCGGACGGTCCTCCTTCTTTTTCTGCGAGGGCATTTCCCAAAAACTCTTCATGAACGCCCGCTCGAAGGATTCCAGCTCGCGGTCGATCCGCTCTCTCCGCGCGTCCGATGCCAGCCGGTGCGCGAGCATGCACAGCGCGGCGATCACACCCATCAGGATGAGCGCGTGCCAGAGCTGGAGCCGCCAGCGGACCGAGTGGAAGATGAAATTCATTCGATGCAGTAGCCGTGTCCGCGGCGGGTGGTGATGAATTCCGCGCCGAGTTTCTTGCGGATGTTGGAAACGTGGACATCGAGCAGATTGGAAAGCGTGTCATCGTCCTCATCGAAAAGATGTTCGTATAGCTCCGTGCGGTTCACCACGCTGCCGCGATGGCGGGCAAGGTATTCGACAAGGGAATATTCACGCGGCGTCAGCGCCACGATTTCACCGCGGAGCGAAACGTTGCGCGCGGCGGTGTCGATCACCACCCCGCCGATCTCGACCAGGTTCGAAGCCTGCCCGCTGCTGCGGCGGATGAGCGCGCGGATGCGGGCTAACAATTCATCCGAATCGAACGGCTTCGTCAGATAATCATCCGCCCCGCAATCAAGGCCGCGGATCCGGTCCGGCACCGCGTCGCGGGCGGTGAGCATGAGCACCGGCGTCGTTTTCTCCACCCGCATGCGGCGGAGGACTTCCCAGCCGTCGAACACCGGCAGCATCCCGTCCAGTACGATGCAGTCATACGTTTGCGAAACAGCCTTGAACAATCCGTCCTCGCCATCGGCCGCCGTGTCCACCGCGTAGCCTTCCTCCCGCAGACCTGCGGAGAGGCTGCGGAGCAGCAGGGGATCGTCTTCGATGATGAGCAGGCGCATTGAAAGAAGTTGAGAGTTGATGGTTGAGAGTTGATAGCAAGAGAAGAAAATGAAGAGTCAGAATGATATCTGACTCTCAACTATCGACTCTCAACACTCAACTTATTCATGCCGCAAGGCGTCGATGGGATCAAGCGAGGCGGCGCGGCGGGCAGGCATGAAGCCGAAGATGATACCGATGGCGGCAGAAAAAACGAAGGCGACCATGTTGATTTTCGGATCAAACAGGAAAGGCGCGCCGACCACTTCGGCCAAGGTGGTGCAGAGTCCGTAGGCAAGGGCGATTCCGGTCACTCCGCCGATGCAGGAAAGCGTCACCGCCTCGACAAGAAACTGGAGCAACACCTCCCGCGCCCGCGCGCCGATGGCGAGGCGGATGCCGATCTCACGGGTCCGCTCGGTGACGGAAACGAGCATGATGTTCATGATGCCGATGCCGCCGACGAGAAGGCTCACCCCGGCCACCGCGCCTAACAAAGATGTCATCACCTTGGTGCTGGAGCTGATCACCTCGGCGAGCTGCTGCGAATCGAAGACGTTGAAATTGTCCGCCTCGTTGGCGGTGATTTTCCTGCGCTCCCGCATCAGCGCGCTGACGTCCGACACGATGTAAGGGGTGGGATAGTCCTGCTGGCCGGAAATCATCACCTGATTGAAATTCTTCCCGCCCTGACGGCCTGACAGGCGGTGGATGATGGTGGTGTAGGGGGTGATCAGGTTGTCGTCCAGATCATCGCCGAAGCCGCCCTGACCTTTCACCGCGGTGACGCCGATGACTTCCAGCGTCATGCTTTTCACCCGGATCTTGCTGCCGACGGGATCCACTCCTTCGCCGAAGAGTTCCTTGCGGATGGTTTCCCCGATGACACAGACAGGCGCGGACTCGTCCACCTCGGCCTCCGTGAAAAACCGGCCGGTGCCGACGGTCCAGTTTGCGATGGCGAAATAATTGGGAGTGGTGCCCTGGACGTCGTAAGTGCGGCTTTCATCCTGATAGACAATCGTCGCATTGTTGGAAACGAACGGCGCGACCGAAGAGATTCCGGGCACCTGATCGCGGATGGCATCGACGTCCTGCAGGCTGAATTGCGAAGCTCCGGCCCCACCCCAGCCCTGGCCGGGACGAAGGACTAGCAGGTTGTTGCCCATCTTGGAGATGTTCTGTTTCACCATCTCGGTGGCTCCGCGGCCAAGGGTGACCATGGTGATCACCGCGGCGACGCCGATGACGATCCCGATCACGGTGAGGAACGAGCGCGTCAGGTTCCGCCGGATTTCCCGGATGGCGATGAGCAGCGCGTTGAAGGACATTGCAATCATGACGGGAAATTCTAGCGGGTGACGATGTCGTCGGAGATGAGTCCGTCGCGGACGTGGATGATGCGGCGGGCGCAGGCGGCGACCTCATTCTCGTGAGTGACCATGATGATGGAGATGCCGCGGTCCGTGTTGAGCTTGCGGAGAAGTTCCATGATCTCGAGAGTGGTTGTCGAATCTAGGTTTCCCGTAGGTTCGTCGGCGAAAAGGGTGTCCGGTTTGGTGACGATGGCGCGGGCGATGGCGACGCGCTGCTGCTGGCCGCCGGAAAGTTCGGCCGGGGTGTTGCGCTCCTTGTCGGACAAGCTGACCTGGGCCAGCGCCTCACGCGCCATCGCGTGGCGTTGTTTCCGGGTGTAGCCCCGATAGAGAAGAGGAAGCTCCACGTTCTCGAGGGCCGAGGTGCGGGCGAGCAGGTTGAAGCCTTGGAAAATGAATCCCAGCGCGTGCCGGCGGAGCAGCGAACGCTGGTCCTTGTTGAGATGTTCCACGGCGATTCCCTTGAAAAGGTAGGAGCCCGCGGTGGGGGTGTCGAGACAGCCTAACAAATTCATCAGCGTCGATTTCCCCGAGCCGCTGGGGCCCATGACGGCGACGAACTCCCCGCGATGGATAGTTAGATCCACTCCGCGAAGGGCGAGGAAAGCGGCGTCGCCCGAGCCGTAGCGCTTGGTCAGACCTTGCAACTGGATGAGCTTTTCGTCGTTCATTCGGTCTTCGGTGGCTTGATGCTGACGATGAGCGCAGTGCCTGCGGCCAGCCCCTCGCTGGTGATTTCGGTGACGCGGCCGTCGGTGATGCCCGGGGTGACCTTGATTTCCGAAGGTTCGCCGTCCTTGAGTGCCCAGACCTTGGGCGTGGAATCCGATGAACCCGCCTTAGGAGGAGGAGCGCCCCGCCAGCGTCTGCCACCGCCCGGGGAAAGACTCTGGACGAGGGTGCGCTTGGTGGCGTCCGGCTTGCCGATGGCTGCTGCGGCGACAGGATCAAAACGGAGCGCCGAGTTAGGAACAACGAGGATGTCCTTCTTGTCCACGATCGCGATGTCCACGGTAGCGGTCATGCCCGGGCGGAGGGAAAGGTCCTCGTTGGTCACCTCAAGTTCGGTGCTGTAGGTGACCACGGTGTTCGATGTGGCGGCGCTGGATGCGCTTGCGGTGGTGCCCGTACCCACGGCACCGAAGGCGACCTTCTTGACCTTCGCGGTGTAGTTGCGGCTCGGCCAGGCATCGACGCTGAAGGTCGCGGTCTGTCCGACTTCGATGCGCCCGATATCGGCCTCGGAAACATTCACCAGCAGTTCCATTTTTTTCAAATCCTCGGCGATGGTGAAAAGCGTCGGCGCAGTGAACGAGGCGGCGACGGTCTGCCCGACTTCGATGGAACGCGCGAGGACGATGCCGTCGACCGGCGAGCGGATGATGGTTTTCGCAAGGTCGCTTTCAAAGGCGCGGACGTCCGCTTCCGCTCCGGTCACCGCTGCCTGGGCGCTTCCCAAATCCGCCATGGAACGGGAAAGGGTGGCGCGGGAGGTTTCCATGGTGGCCCGCGAGGGAGTCTTGCCGCCGCTGAGTTCGTGGAGTTCTTCCTGACGTGCCAGCGCGGCCTTGCTTTCCGCGACGGTGGCCTCGGCCTGGCTGACCCGGGCCTTGGCGGCGAGCAGGGCGGCGCGGCTGCGGTCGGTCTGCTGGTCGAGCTTGGTGGTGTCGAGCTTGGCGAGGGTCTGGCCCTTTTTCACCTGATCATTGGTGTCCACCAGCACTTCCTTCGCGGTGCCGGACAACTCGCTGCCAACGATGATCTGGTTGGTCGGAGCCAGATTTCCGGCGGCGGTGACGATGAGCGAAATGCGGCCGATCCTGGAATCCTCCGTCTGATAGTCCGCCTTCTGCTCCCCACCCTTGTTGCGCTCCAGATAGTACCAGACGCCCGCGCCTGTCAGGACGATGGCGGTGGTGATGAAAATCCATTTTCTCACCGGTCGCGAGGCTCCGCTGGCGACGATGGTGGCGAGATCTTCGGATGAATC
>JBDSNC010000234.1:0-4474 GCA_039915545.1 Luteolibacter sp. | reverse complement strand
CCGCCGACGAATTTGAAATGCGTCGTCACGACGCCGAGCTGGACCTTGGATTTCAGGGTGATTTTTTCGGGCATGCGCGAAGTAAAATGGCGATTTTCGAATCGGGGAAGTTTGAAATTCGCCAATTCCTCCTGCTTTTGCGTCGGTCCGGCGTTTTCCCTTGCCGCCTGACGGACCGTTCGCCTAACTGTCGTCGTTATCTGAAAACCATCCCCCTCATGAAACACCTCCTCCTGAAACTCCTCGTCTGCTCGGCCGCCCTGCTTCCCGTCGCCCAGGCCCAGACACCCGCCGCCAAAACCTACGGCGGATTCACCCCCGGCGCGAAGTTCACCCTGAAGGTCTCCAAGGTGACATCGACGAAGCTCCAGAACTTTGTCTCCACCAAGTGCCCGATCCCCACCGGTATCCCGAAATTCAAAAAAGGTGCCAAAGTGGTCTTCACCGTCGGCAAGAAAGGCGAGTGGACCTGCTCCGGCATGAGCCTTCCGTTCGTGAAGGACAACGGCCCTTCCAACAACTACGTCAAACACAGCTCCACGAACTTCAACGACGACGAAGCCGACGTGTTCAAAGACACCGCCAAAAAAGCAGTCGGTGCCGACATCTTCCTCTACAAGGAAACCCACGGCAGCCTCGGCACCATCCCGGTGGTTTACACCGTGAAATACAATTTCTCCAAATAGTCCGCTGCCACCCCGTCCTTACGAGGATCAACTGATCTCCGCGGGCTCACCGACTTTCGCCGCCGGATTCAGGAAGGCGAACATGTGGGAGTCATGGGAAATTTCGCCCACCATCAGGCGCAGCCGAAGGATGCCTTCATAAACGGCTCCCGTGCTTTCCGCCACCTTGCGGCTGAACGGATTCCCCACCGCCACTACGATTTCCAACCGGTTCAGACCCACCGTCTCAAAACCGAAATCCCGCAGCAGCAGCGCCGCCTGGCGTGCCGCGCCTTCGCCCAGCCGCGACGCCCGCACCCAGTAGCCCAGGTTGCAAACTCCGTTGACCCGGTTCAGATGATTCAGTCCACACGAGCCGACGACCGATCCGTCCGCCGCATCGATGATCAGATGCTCGTAAGCCACCCCGCTTTCCCACGAGGCCAACGCGTGACCCACCCACTTTTCCGCATCGTCCCGCGTGTAGTCCGGCGTCATCCAGCCCATCCACTTCGCGATGTGTTCCCGTGATTCGTCGGCTGCGGCGTAAACCGCATCGATGTCTTCAGTCTGATAGGGGCGGATCGCGAATGTGCTCATGCGGGGAAATGGAGCAAAACCGCCGCTCTGGGTAAATGAAGTTCTGACCAACTGCGGATCTGTAATTTCACCGACTCTTCTTCCACACCCGGATGATTTCCAGGAACGGCTCGATGTAGCGCTGGACCTTCGCTTCGCCGATGCCGGGGAGGTGGAGGGCCTCGGCGGTGGTGACAGGCTGATAGCGGGCGAGGGCTTCAAGGGTCTTGTTGTTGAAAATGACGTAGGGCGGCACGTCCTCGCGCTTGGCGAGGCGGGCGCGGTGATCGCGCAGCATCGAGTAGAGCTGGGCGTCGTGGCCGTGGTCCTGCAGGGAGGTCTCGGCTTTCACCGGCGAGGTGTCCGGCCAGACCAGCCTGAACTTCGCCTCGCCGCGCATGACGCGGTCGCCTAACGGGGAGAGGGTGAGCAAGGGGAACTCGCCGGGCACGGTCTGGACGAGCCCGGCTTCTGCCAGAGAGCGCATGAGGGCGTTCAGATAGCCCGCGCCCTTGTCTTTCAGAATGCCGTAGGTGCTGAGCTGGTCGAGGCGGGCGGTGATGATTTCCTGAGACTTGCTGCCGGCGAGCATCTGCACGATCCGGCCGCGGCCGAATTTTCCCTCCCAACCGCCAGCCGTGCGGCGGGACATGCGGGCGACGCCGCTGAGCGCTTTCTTCACGATGAGTTCTTCCTCGGCGTTCGGTGGGCGGGATTCGCCGGAACCTTCGTCGCGGCAGACATCGCAGCTTCCGCAGACGCCGGCGTCCTCCTCGCCGAAATACATGAGGATCCACTGCTGGCGGCAGACCCGCGAGTAACACATCTCGACCATCGCCTTGAGTTTCTCGCGGTCGCGCCGGTCCTTTTCCTCGATGGCCGCCTCGTCGAGTTGGAGGCCGCGGGTGAGCACGTCCGGCTTGAGCAGGCGGGTGCCTTTCATGCGCTTTTTCGGGATGTCGAAGCGCTCGATGTAGCCGCCGCGGGCGAGGATGGCCATGGCGCTGCCGACGGACATGGAGTTTTTCACGTCCGAGTTCTCGGCGATCTCTTCGAGCGTGCGGTGGACTTCATACTCACGGTCCGCCTCGTTGAGCAGGTATTGATAGATGGAACGGACGATGGCGGCGGTGGGGTTCGCCCCGTCGATGAAAAACTCCTGCGTGCGGGTGTCGGCGTAGTTGAAAAGCAGTTCGCAGAAAGCGTTTTCCCCATCGCGTCCGGCGCGGCCCGCTTCCTGATAGTAGGCTTCGACGCTGCCGGGGATCTCGTAGTGGATGACGAAGCGCACGTCCGAGCGGTCGATGCCCATGCCAAACGCGTTGGTGGCGACGGCGACGTCCGCCTTGCGGCTGATGAAAACGTCCTGGGCGCGGGTGCGTTCCTGCTCGCTCATGCCGCCGTGATAGGCCACGCATTTCAGGCCCCAGCTTGCGAGTGTTTCGGAAACGGACTCGACCTTCTTCCGTGTGGCGCAATAGACGATGCCGGTCTTGTGCGCGGCGATGACGGACTTCATGCGCTCGTCCTTGTGCTGCGCCTTGTCCACCGCGGAGATGTTCAGTGATAGATTCGGCCGGGAGAATCCGCTGACGCGCTCGAACGGCTCACGCAGGGCAAGCACGGTGGAGATGTCGTTTCTAACGATCGGCGTGGCCGTGGCGGTGAGCGCGACACACTGCGGGCGACCGATTTTCTCCAGCGATTTTCCGAGGCGCAGATAGTCCGGCCGGAAATCGTGGCCCCACTGGCTGAGGCAGTGCGCTTCATCGACCGCGAAGAGCGAGATCTCGATGCCGGTCAGGGCGTTGAGGAAACTTTCCGCGCGGAAGCGTTCGGGAGCGACGTAAACCAGCTTCCACTTTCCAGCGCGCATGCCATCGAGCCGTTCCTTTTGCTCTGCCCATGACAGCGTGGAGTTGATCACGGTGGCGGCGATCCCACGGGCGACGAGAGCGTCCACCTGGTCCTTCATCAGCGCGATGAGCGGCGAGATGACGAGGGTGACGCCGGGAAAACACAGCGCGGGAATCTGGAAGCAGAGTGATTTTCCGCCGCCGGTGGGCATCACGACGAGGCCGTCGCGACCGGACGTGATTTCCGTGATGACCTCCTCCTGGCCGTCGAGGAAGCCGGTGAATCCAAAATGCCGCTCCAGCGCCTGATGCGGCGTCATGATGAGGGATTTCGTTTCGGATCGGGCAGGCGGCATGGCGTGCGCGAATGAACAGGGAGAGGCGGGCCGCGTCAATGCGGGACCGAGATCAAAAGGCGGACCTGCTCCCGACTTACTGGCGCTCGAAGTGGAGGCGGAGGAAGCGGTGGTGGAGCTCGGCAGGGGCGAGGGGGACGCTGGCTTTGAGGGTTTCAGTAGGGCCGGGCGTCAGGATTTCCAGAGTGGCGGGGGACCAGAGGGTGGCGTCGTCTGAAAATTCCGCAGCGTAGGTGATGCCGGGAAGTCCAGCCGGGCGGGTGAAGGTGAAGAAGAGGCTCGTTTCATCCACCGTGATGGAAAACGGCGGGGTGAAGTCGTGGGGATCGGTGCCGAGCGCGTATTCGGCGAGATTGGCGAGGCCGTCGGAGTCGGGATCGGCATTGTCCGCGGCGAGGCCGGAGGTGATTTCCGGTTCGGTGAAATGGAGATATTGCCACGAGACCCAGTCGTTTCCGGGGGTGATGGAAAGCGACTCCGCGGCGCTGCCGGTGTAGTTAGGATCGGTGATGGTCGCGACGACGGCGTAGCTTCCGATGGCGGCGGGTGCGATGGCAGCTCCGTCATAGGTGATGGAGATTGGAATACTTCCCGGCGTGGTGGCGGCAGTGACGGTTTTCTCCGAGCCATCATAAACTTGCGAGAGCCCTGCGAGTACGATCGAGACTGGCGCTTTTTCGATCACAAGGGAGCCGGAGGCAGTTGCTGAGTAGTTGGCGTCATCCACCGTGACCGACAGCGGATAGGTCCCAGCCGCAGTGGGCGGGGTGGGAGATCCGTCGTAGGTGATGACGACGGGCAGATCGGCCGGAGTGGTGGTGACGGCGGCGGTTTTAGGGCTGCCATCGTAGGTTTGCAGGAGATTTGAAAGGGCGATGACGGGTGTGGCCTTGGCGATTGTCATCAGACCGGAGGCCGTGCCGAAATGATTCGGATCGGTGATGGCGACACTGATCGAATAATTTCCTGCGGCTGTCGGCGGGGTCGGCGATCCGTCGTAGCTGATCGAATAGGTAAG
>JBDSNC010000202.1:0-13875 GCA_039915545.1 Luteolibacter sp. | reverse complement strand
GCGGATGGAGTGACGATCGCAGCATCGGACGCGTGGAAGAATAACCAGAAATATGCGGATCATTCCGGGATCGATAGCAACAGCCGCGCCGTGCTGACCAAAGGGAGCGTGGATCGGGCGATCGGATTCGACGCCGCGGTGAAACGGAAGGCCGCTTGGAAAAGATCTCTCGCTCGGGTTTTCCGAAAGGTGGATTTCATCGCCACGCCGACTCTTCAAATCCTGCCGCCGCGACTGCCTTTCTGGCGTTCCACGTCGATCTTCGAGTTGTTCGTCCTCAAAGCGCAGAACACAGCGGCCATCAATTTTTCCGGGAATCCGGCGCTGGCCATGCCGATCGCGATGCCGGAAAGTGCCATCCCTACCAGTCTTCAGCTCGTCGGGCCTCCTCTGAGCGAGGCAAAACTTTTGAATGCAGGCCGCCTGCTTCAAACGAAAGATTGAGCGGCAGATTCCCACCAACCCATCAGATCATGAAAACCAAATTTTCCTTCCGCGCGTTCGCGGTCACTTCTTTGTGGTTACTCGGCAGTATGGCCGGGCAGGCGGAAACCACCGCCCAACTCATCGCGAAGGGCGACGCCGCCGACAAGTCCTTCAATCCGGCCCTGGCCCTCCAGAGCTATCTTCCTGCGGAAAAACTCAATCCAAATGATGTCGAACTCCTGCTCAGCATCGCACGACAATACCGGCATCTGATGTGCGACGTCGGCAATGCGGGCGACAAACTGAAGTATGGCAACATTTCGCTCTCCTATGCGAAGCGCGCGGCCGGACTCGCGCCCAGAAATTCGGACGCCCAGCTTTCGCCTGCCATCACCTATGGTAAAATGGTCCCATTTGAAGGGAAAAGCGAACAGGTGGCGAACTCACCCTTCATCAAGGCGGCGGCGGATCGCGCCATCAAGTTGAATCCGCGCAATGACACCGCCTGGCATGTTCTGGGCCGCTGGCATCAGTCGATGGCGAACATCACGGGAGTGAAGCGTTCGATCGGCGAGGCCTTGTATGGGAAACTTCCGGTGGGCTCGAACGCCGAGGCGGTCACTTGTTTCAACAAGGCCATCTCGCTCAATCCCGGCCGCTTGCGCCACTACATCGAGCTGGGCAGGACCTACGCCCAGATGGGAAATACCACGGATGCCCGCAAATACCTCGAAAAGGGGCTCAAGATGAGTAACAAGGAGAAGGATGATTATGAGCTTAAGGCGGCAGGGAAGGAATCTCTGGCAGCCTTGCCATGAGGAACCGCGCCTTGCTGCCGTGGAGTTAATGAGAAGGCGAAAGTAAATGCGCCGAAGACTCGGTTCTTCCCTCCTCATTGGCTTGGTGGACAGGAGTGTCCGCCCTCCTAGACATCCGGCTGCCACACCGGCAGGTCGGCGAGGGAGCCGTCGATGAAAGTGTGATGCCAGAGCTGGGTGGCGACGACGGCAGCGAGCCCCAGTTCCATGGAAAGCCGTCCGATCGAATTCTTGCGGAGGGTGCGGAACGAGCTGCGCCAATGTTGAACCGCCTTGACGTCGAAGTAGCCGGTGCGCCGCAGCGATTCCTCGCTCAGCAGCTGGCTGACGAATTTCGGTTCCGGATTCAGATGGAAGCTGTCCAGGGGGGCACGGAAAATCACCTTCTGCCGACGCGCGATTTCCGGTGGCAGCCAACGCTCCGCGACCAGTCGCAAAAGGTGCTTGTCGCGAAGACCGTGCAGCTTCCAGTCCGGGTGGAGCCTTGAGGTGAAATCAAAGACGTCCTCGTCGAGGAACGGATAGCGGACTTCCACGGAAGAGTTCATCGCCACCCGGTCGCCCTTCGCCTGCAGCAGGTGACCGGCCAGCGTGACCCGGGCACCGACCCACAGGCTGCGGTTGAGCGGATGCCATTTGCGGGCGCGCTCCAGGTTCATTCCGAGGTCTTCCCATGGTGCCGTTTGTTCCATCAGCTCGCGCATGGGTTCGCCATAGAGGCGTAGTTTTGAAAGCGCGAGCACGCCATAGGAATTGATCCATGCGTTAGGCCCACCGACGGCCGCCTGAAGTTGATGGCGATGTGAGAGTGGATATTGTGGCACGCCGCTGAGCCGGAGATAGGTGTGGAGTGCACGATCTCCCAGATTCAGCCCTGCGAAGGAATTCACTCGATCAAGGATTTTTGCGATCTTGTACCAAGGGTATCCCGCCAGCCATTCGTCCGCGCCCTCGCCGGTGAGCACCACCTTCTGGCCGTTTTCATGGACGCAGCGGGCGAGCTTGAGCAGGGCGGCGCACGAAGTGTCCACGACCGGACATTCCGCCGCACGAATGAGCTCCGGGTAGCCTTCCAAGGCATCCTCGGGTCTGAAATCCTGGACGATGGGTGGGGCTGTGCCGATGTGTCTCGCAGACTGTTGCGCGCCGCTGAGCTCGTCCAGGCCGGGCTCGTCCACGCGGACGGTGTAGGTGTTGATCGCCGGCCCCTTGAGTTTGCAGGCCATGGCCACGATCATGCTGGAGTCGAGTCCGCCTGATAGGTAGGCACCCACCGGGACATCCGCGCGCAACCGGCGCTCCACCGAGGCTAGCAGGAGTTCCTCGAGTTGGTCGGTTAGTTTGCGGGCGTCGGTTTCGGGATTTTCGTCGCCCGCGTCCGGAAAATCCATTTCCCAGTAGGCTTGTTCACGGACCACCGGTGATGCCGTGCCCTCATTTTGCGGACTGATCTGAAGATAGTGTCCGGCGCGGAGCAAGCTCACACCCTCGAAACAAGTGACCGGCCCCGGCATGGCGGCGAAAGTGAAAATGTGGTCGATGCCGCGGCGGTCGGCAGTCGGCTTGAACATCCTGGAAGCGAGCAGCCCCTTGATTTCCGAGGCGAAGAGCAGCCAATCGCCCTGCCTGGTCCAGTAAAGCGGGGCGATTCCGAAGCGGTCCCTGCCCAAGGTGATCCTGTGCCGCCGTTCGTCGTAAAGTGCGATGGCGAATTGTCCGCGCAGCCGCAGGAACATTTCCTCCCCACTTTCTTCCCAAAGGTGCGGGATGATTTCCGTGTCGCAATGGGTTTTCAGGATGTGGCCCCGCGAGATCAACTCCGCTCGCTTTTCCCGATGGTCGAAAAACTCGCCGTTATAGACGACGTGGACGTTCTTTTCCTCGTTGGACATCGGCTGCTGGCCGTCGGCGAGGCCCACGATGGCCAGCCGCCTCGACGCGAAAGCAAGTCCCGGCCGCCGGAAAAATCCCTCCTCGTCCGGCCCCCGATGGGTGAGCGCACGTGACATTCTTTCGATGACACCTTCCGGAACCTCGCGGCGCCCTACCAAATCAATCACTCCCGCAATTCCGCACATCGCGGGAAATTAATAGAACAGGTGGATAGATAGGCAATCGCTTTTTGAAATCAGGACAAGCCGCGCTCGATGGTCTCCTCCAGCCAGGCAAGCATGGGCGTCAATGAAGGTCGCTCTTTCATGCGCTCGGCGTGGCGGGCGACACTTGTTTTGATTCTCTCGTCGTTCAGGCAGCGTTTGGCCAATGGCAGCAGCCGCTTGGAAGTTAGGTTGTCGCTGCTGATGCTCAGTCCGACGCCAAGCCGCTCCACGCGCGCGGCATTGTCGGGCTGATCGAGCGCCATGAAAACGACGAGCTGCGGAATGCCGGCGGCGAGGCATTGTGATGTGGTGCCGATCCCGCCGTGGTGGACCATCGCGGCGGCGCGCGGGAGCAGCTGGCTGAATGGCGCGTAGATCGCCACGAAGATGGAGTCGGGAAGGTCCGGAGGGAGCTGGTCCGGCTTCATCGTGAGAAACACGGCGCGGCAGCCGAGATGGGCCACCACGCGGGTCGCTGTCTGGAAAAATTCCTCCGCATGGAACTGGCCGCTGCCGGCGGTGAACACTACAGGCGGCTCACCCGCGTCGAGAAATCGTTCCAGAAGGGGATCCATGGGCCGGTCATTCGCCATGTCCTCAAGCGGGAAATCCCACTGAAAGGTATTGTGGGGTTGGTCCCTTTTCATGCTTCCGAACCAGCTCGGGAAAAGCGCCAGCACGCCGTCGGGGGAATGGTGCCACTCTTTCCACAATCGTTTGGGAGGTGTCACCCCATGGTCGGCACAGGCCTTGATCACCAACGGAAGCGCGTGACGGTCGTATGGGCTGGGCAGGGAAAGGATGAACTTGCGAACGGGATGGGGAAACCGGCGCAGGAACCGTATCGCAGGAAAGACCAAAGGTGCGTCTTCAGCACTCATCATGGCTGCGGGATGAAGGTGGACCATGATCAGGGGAATCCGGTATTTCTCGCGGGCGATCCGTGCGCCGAAGGAAATCATCGGAGCCAGCATCAGGTCGGGCTTACCCTGCTCTTGCACGACACGGTCGATGGTCGCGACACAGGGTGCGATGGCGCGTCCGCCGTAAGTGAACGCCACCTGTTTGCAGGAATGCCGCTGCCATAGACCGGGGTCCTCAAGCATTCCTGACAATTCATCCGGCTCCGCAGGGGAAAATCCAATCCCCGCAGCCATGGCAGTCTGCTGATAAACGGCTGATCCCACCATCGTGATGCGATGCCCGCGAGCCATTAGATTTCGGCCCAGCCAGATGAACGGGAAAACGCTTCCGGAGGTGCCGAAGGGAACAAGCAGAATGTGGCTCATGGTGTTGGATCGCCCGTCGCGATGCGCAGGATCTGGTCAGAAACTAGAAGCGGGGGAGGGGCCGACAAAGCCCAATCCCGAAAAATTTCTCCCGTTGGGTCGATTTGACCCATTATGATTGCTTTGGCCGGATATGACGATCCCCGATCCTTGGAATGGCGCGTGCATTGCTTCAAAAAAATGGCTGCCGAGCGGAAACTTGGGCTTGCCATGCGGCTCTCAAGCACGACAGTGCGCCGCCTCACAAAGGAATAGAAGAACGATCGATTATGCCAAAAGAAGGAATCGCAATCATAGGAATCGGATGCCGGTTCCCCGGCGGTGTCAGCGACGCCGAATCATTTTGGAAGCTCATGGAGGAAGGTCGCGACGCGGTGACCGACATTCCGGGCGACCGCTGGAACATCGAGCGATTTTATGATGCGGAGCTGGGCCTGACCGGAAAATCGATCGCAAAGCGCGGCGGATTTTTGGATCAGATCGATCAGTTCGACCCACAATTCTTCGGGATTTCTCCGCGTGAGGCTCCTTACATCGATCCGCAGCAACGGCTTTTACTTGAGACTGCGTGGGAAGCGATCGAGGACGGCGGGCAGGTGCTCGATCTTGAAAACGGCACGGACATCGGCGTTTTCATGGGAGTTTCCCACACGGATTATCAAAACATCCAAGGCGGCAGCACCGATCGCAAGGGCATCAGCGCGCACTCGTCGACCGGCAACGCGCACAGCATCGGCGCAAACCGGATTTCCTATTGCCTCAACCTCAGCGGCCCAAGTCTCTCGATGGACACCGCGTGCTCGTCCGCGCTGACCGCCGTGCACCTCGCGTGCCAGTCGCTCAAAGCCGGAAATTGCAAAATGGCGCTGGCCGGCGGGGTGACCGTGATCATCACGCCCGATGGCTTCATCGGCTTTTCCCAAGCGGGCATGCTCTCGACGGACGGCAAGTGCAAGGCGTTCGCCGCCGAGGCCAATGGCTTTGTCCGGGGTGAGGGCGCGGGCGTCGTCCTGCTCAAACCGCTTTCCCAAGCCATCGCGGATGGTGACCCGATCCAAGGCGTGATCCTCGGATCAGCGCTCAACCAGGACGGCCATACCAACGGGATTTCCCTGCCGAGCACCGAGGCGCAGGCCCGGCTGGTGCGGGATGCGTGCAAAGACGCGGGCGTCGATCCCCGCGACGTCAGCTTCGTCGAGGCTCACGGCACCGGCACCGCCGTCGGTGACCCGATCGAGGCAACCGCGTTGGCGGAAGCGCTTTGCGAAAACCGGGAGGAAGGCAATGTGCTTCCGATCGGATCGGTGAAAACCAACCTCGGTCATTTGGAAACCGCCGCCGGCGTGGTCGGGCTGATCAAGGGCATGCTGGTTCTCAAGCACCGTCAGATTCCACCCATCCTCCATTTTGGAAACCCAAGCCCTCATATCGACATGAAGGCGTTGAAACTCCGCGTGCCGACGGAGCTGGAAACCTTCCCGGACAATGGCAAACGCCTCATCGCCGGGGTGAATTCGTTCGGCTTCGGCGGTGCGAATGCCCACGTCATTTTGGGCGAAGCTCCTGCACCGGAAAACCGCGACCAAGGACCGCTCAGTGCGGACCGCTCATGGCCGTTGGTGATTTCCGCCCGTTCCGAGGACGCGCTTAAGGCGACCGCCGAACGCCTGGCCGGTTGGATTGAATCTCACGAACTCGGCAACGGGGTTTCTCCTGTGCTGCCAAAGCTCACCTACACGCTTGGTGCCCGTCGCAACCACCACGCGCACCGCTTGACGCTGGTCGGCAGTTCGTCGGCCGAAGTGACCGAAGAACTACGCGGATTCGCCACCGGTGAACCGGTCACGGTTGCCCGCAATTCATTCACTCCGCGCCCGGAATTCGCGCCCCGCATCGGTTTCGTCATGAGTGGTCAAGGGCCGCAGTGGTGGGCGATGGGCCGCGAGCTGATGCGCAAGGAGCGCGTTTTCCGCGAAGTCATGGAAGCCTGCGAAGCGGCGATGCGTCCGCACGCCAGCTTCTCGCTGCTCGAAGAACTCGCCCGCGACGAAGCGGACACGAAGATTCAGCAAACCGAGATCGCCCAACCCGCGATCTTCGCGATGCAAGTCGCCCTCGTGGCGCTATGGAAATCGCTCGGCGTCGAGCCGAGTGCCGTCGTCGGCCACAGCGTCGGCGAGGTCGCGGCCGCCCACGTCGCCGGTATTCTCAGCCTTGAGGAAGGCGCACGAATCATCGTCCTGCGCGCCCGGATGATGCATGAATGCGCCCGCGGCGAAGGCACCATGCTCGCCGTGAGCCTGTCCGAAGAGGACGCGTTGGAGATCATTTCCCGCCACGACACGACCGTCAGCATCGCGGCTTTCAACGGGCCGAAATCGCTCACCTTGGCCGGCAAACAAGAGTCGCTCGAAGCGATCCGCGCCGAGCTGGAGCCGAAGAACATCTTCGCCCGCTTCGTCCGCGTCGACCATCCGTATCACCACGCGATGATGCAGCCGGCGGCGGACAATCTCGTCACCAATCTGTCCGATATTTCGCCGCAGGAAGAGACGCTGCCATTCTTCAGCACCGTCACCGGCGCGCGTTGCGCCGGCAAGGATTGCGTCGCCGCCCACTGGGGCCGCGGCATCCGCCAGCCGGTGCAATTCGTCAAAGCAGTCAACGCCGTGGCCGACTTTGGCGTGGATGTCTGGCTGGAAATCAGCTCCCACCCGGCGCTTTCGATGTCGATCAACGAGTGCCTCACCGCCAATGAAGTCAAAGGCCAAGTGACCGCCTCGACCCGCCGCGACCGCGAGCATGAATCCTTCCTAGAAGCCGCCCTCGACCTCCATCGCGGTGGCGTTGTCATTGATTTCAAAGGACTGACACCATCCCGCGAACTGCTTTCCCTGCCGGCCTACGCCTGGGACCGCGCCCGCTGGTGGCACGAATGCGGCGAACTCCGCGATGCCCGCCTCGGTGCTGGCGGAAAGGGATTTCTCGACAACCGCCAACCGCGCGCCACCCCGGCCTGGACGACCCGCCTCGACAACCGCCACATGGCCTTCCTCAAGGACCACAAGGTGGACGCCCACGTCATTTTTCCGGCTGCGGGCTTCGTCGAAATGGCGCTGGAAGCCGGTGTCCAGTTGTTCGACGGACGTCCGTTTGCGATTGAAGATTTTGAAATCCGCCGTCCGCTGATCCTTCCGGATCCCGCCTCCGCGGTGACCATCGAGTTCACCTACGAGCCTGCCGAACGCACGTTCACGATCCAAAGCCGCTTCGACCAAACGACCACCTGGTCGGTCCACGTCATCGGTTCGCTCCGCAGCGAGCGCACCGAATCATCGTTCGGAACTTCCGTGCTCGGAGCACAAGATCCGGACCTCGAAGAAGAAGGCGTCGGTGCATTTTACGGCCACATGAGCGACCTCGGTCTCCGCTACGGCGATGAGTTCAAGCCGGTGCGGGAACTCGCCGCTGGCAAGGGTAAGTCCGCCGGGCGGGTTTCGCTTTCGGAAAATATTGCCGGCCGCGCCTCCGAATTCGCACTGCACCCGGTTCTCATGGACGGTGCGTTGCACGTGTTTTCCGCCGGTTCGAAGACCGTGGAAGACCGCAAGGCGAAGATGAAACTGCCGGTGCGTTTTGCCCGCATCCTGTTCCTTCGCTCGCCTGGAGCGTCCGCTCAAGTCCGCGCCAAGGTATTACATTTCAACGAGGAACTCATCGAAGGCCGCGTCGAAATTTACGATGACGCCGGCCATCCGTGCGTCCTCATCGACGGCTTCCGCGCGGTCAGCATGAGTGCTGCCCGCCGCCCTGGCGCGTCCGGTGGCAGCCGCGATCTGGTTTACAATGTTGATTGGGAACGCACCGCTCCGACCGTAGCGGTCGCGCCGCAAGTGACTGTCCCGTTGACGCAAATCCGCGACGTCGCGGAGGTGGCGCTCGACGAAGTCATCGGTCTGCGTGGCCGACGGGGTTTGGAAAG
Organism: Luteolibacter sp.; assembly: GCA_039915545.1. Lineage (GTDB taxonomy): Bacteria > Verrucomicrobiota > Verrucomicrobiia > Verrucomicrobiales > Akkermansiaceae > Luteolibacter. The sequence continues at coordinate 5,261 of JBDSNC010000202.1, read as the reverse complement.
CGTGATGGCTGCCGAGGACGTTCTCGCCGCAGCGCAAATCGCCAATGGCCTGCGCCACATGGGCGTCAGCGGAGAATTTTCCGCTGAGTCGCTGAAAATTGCACCCTTGATGCTCACCGTCTTCGGACGCCTGATGGACAAGCTCACCAAGCGCGGCCTGCTCACTGCCAAGGGGGGCAGCTATACGCCGACGGCGAGCTTCATCCCGGTCGCCGATTCCGCTGATATTGAGCTCCGCGCCTTCATCACCACCCATCCCGGCCATTTGCCGGAAGGTCTGCTTTGCGCTTCGTCCTGTGGCGAACTCGGGGCCATCCTGACCGGCGAAACAGATGCCGTGCATGTCCTTTTCGGCGGCACCAATTCCGAACTGCTCGACCATTTCTACGGCGACGGCCTGCTTTCCAGTCACTGGATGGTCAGCATTGCCAAGGGCGTGCAAGAAGCGGCCCGCCATCAGCCGGAAGGCCGTGGCTTGCGCATCCTCGAAGTCGGAGCCGGCACCGCCGGACTCGCGGCGCAACTGCTGCCGCTCTTGGAGCGTGGCGTCCATAGCTACACCTTCACCGATGTTTCCGCCGGCTTCTTCACCGCCGCGAACCAGAAACTCGCCGCCTTCCCGGAGGTGGAATACAAGGTCCTCAACCTTGAAAAACCCTTCGCCGATCAAGATTTCGCCGCCGGTTCCTACGACTTCATCGTCGGCACCAACGTGCTTCATGCCGTCGCCGATGTCCGGGTGACGTTGAAAATGCTCAACGATCTGCTCGCTCCGGGCGGCACCCTGATGTTCATGGACGTTGCCTCGCCTTCACTCTGGACGGAAGCGGTGTTCGGACTCACCGAAGGCTGGTGGCACCTCACCGACCGCGACCTGCGACCTGACCAACCGCTGATGCAGCGGGCCCAATGGGAAGCCGCGCTCAAGGCAGTCGGATTCGCCGAAACCGCGTCGATCGCGGGCTTGCACGGCCCCGAAGGCGAAGGCCAGATCGGGATCCTCGCACGCAAAGCCGGGCAGAGCGTCATCGAAATTGCCGAAGCAGACGCACCGATCGAATCCTCATGGGTCGTCTTCACCGACGCGTCCGAAGTGGGAAATGACGTCGCCGCGCAAGTAACTGCCGCCGGATCGCGTTGCCGCATTGTCCGCCGTGGTGACAAGTTCGCCGCCACCGGCACAGACAGTTTCACCGTCCGCGACCAGGAGCCGGAAGACTGGAAGCTGCTCTTTGACGAGCTGCTGAAAGAAGCTCCGCCGGAGCACATCGTCTATCTTTGGACGCTCGATGAAAAAACGGGCACCACCGAAAACGACGCGCTGATGGGTATCGACGCCCTTCTTCATCTGACGCACGCCCTGGAGCAAACCATGGCGAACTCGAAGATCCGCTTCGACCTCGTCACCCGTGGTGCCCAACCGGCTGGCGAATCCATGGGAGCCACCAACGTCGCCCAAGCCCCGGCTATCGGAATTTTCCGCGTCATCCTCGGCGAGCACCCGAATTTCTCCTGCCGCGGCATCGACTTGCCGACGGAAGCATCGGCCGCCGACAAAGGCTTGCTGTGGAGTGAATTGATCCACACCGACACCGAGCGCGAAGTCGCCCTGCGCGGCGAGGCCCGCTACGTCCAACGCATCAGCCGTGGCTTGGCGCATCGCGAGCAACGCCTCGACGCGGCCGTGCCGCTGCGCCTCGAATCCCGCGAACGCGGCGTCCTCGACAGCCTGCATTTCACGCCTTTCATCGCTCCAGCCTGCGTGCCGGGCGAAGTTTACATCCAGGTGAAAGCGGCGGGCATGAACTTCCGCGACGTCCTCAAGGCGCTCGCCCTTTACCCTGCGGAAACCGCCGACGCGCGGATCTTCGGCGACGAAGTAGCGGGTGAAGTCATTGCCGTCGGCGAAGGGGTCACGCACCTCAAGGTCGGCGACAAGGCCTTCGGTCTCGCGGTTTTCGGACTCGCGACGCACACGCTGGCCCGCGCCGCCGACATGCGGAAAATGCCGGATAACCTCTCCTACGAGGAAGCAGCTACCCTCCCGGTCGTGTTCATGACCGCTTGGTATGCGCTCAACAACGTTGCCCGCATGACGGCCGGCGAAACCATCCTCGTCCACGCCGGTGCCGGCGGGGTCGGCATGGCCGCCATCCAGATCGCCCACCACCTGGGGGCCGATGTCATCGCCTCCGCCGGCAGTCCGACCAAGCGCGCGCTGCTGAAAACACTGGGCGTCAAACACGTCATCGACTCACGCCGTGGCGATTTCGCCGAGTCCGTGATGGAACTCACCGACGGTCGCGGCGCGGATGTCGTCCTTAACGCACTGGCCGCCGAAGCGATCCCGATGGGGCTTTCCTGCCTCGCCGAGTCCGGCCGATTCCTCGAAATCGGCAAGCGCGACATTTACATGAACTCCCGCATCCCGCTGTGGGGACTACGCCGGAATTCCTCGTTCCACGTCATCGCCATGGACGCGATCTTCGCTGGCGACGAGGCAAAAACCCGCGACCTGCTCGCCGAGGTTTCCGATCTCGTCGATCAAGGCGCGCTCACCGCGTTGCCATTCCGTTCCTTCCCGGCGAGCCGCATCGACGCCGCGTTCCGCCTCATGGCCGGTGGCAAGCACACAGGCAAAGTGGTCGTCGGATTCGCCGATCCATTCATTGTGAGAAAAGGCGAACCGCCGTTGCCGGACTTTGAGATCAAGTCGGACGGAGCCTACCTCATCACCGGTGGTCTCGGCGGATTTGGTCGCGTGCTCGCCGAATGGCTGGTCACGGCGGGTGCGCGTCACCTCGTCCTCAGCAGCCGCAGCGGTGCCTCCACGCCAGAAACCGTGGAATTTGTCGAAAGCCTCGTCGCCCGCGGCATCGAAACCAAAGTGATCAAGGCGGACATCGGCTCACCGGCCGACGTCACAGGCCTGATTTCCGAAATCCGCGCCGCCGACATCCCGCTCAAAGGGATTTTCCACCTCGCGATGGTCATCGACGACGCCCCGCTCGCTGCGCTGACCGCCGAGCGGCTCCGCACCGTCATGGCTCCCAAGGCCCACGGCGCGTGGTTGCTCCACGAAGCCACGCAGGACATGGATCTCGACGCCTTCGTGATGTTCTCCTCGGTTTCCAGCATCTTCGGAAATCCGGCCCAAGGAAACTACTCGGCCGCCAATGCCTTCCTCGACTCGCTCGCCTACCATCGCCGTGCGCTGGGCAAGCCGGCCCTCGCGATCAACTGGGGTGTGCTCGGTGGCGAAGGCTACGTCGCTCGCAACGAACGCGTCGCGGAATTCCTCGCCCGCCAAGGCACCGGCGCGTTGGCTCCGGCCGAAGTCACCTCGCTGATGGAATCCTTCCTCACCGCCCACGCCACCCAGGTCGCCGCGATCCGCGTCGATTGGGCGAAATGGCGGCAATCGTTCCGCGGCATGCAGGACAACCCGCTGGTCGAGCGTATCTTCGCCGCCGGCGTGGAAACCCAGGACGCCAGTGGTGGCGGTCACGACTGGCGCGGCAAAATCCAAGCAGCATCCGCCGAGGATCGAAACTCGGTCATCGGTGAGGCCGTCCGCGACGTCGTCGGCACCGTTCTCCGCGTCAAGCCCGACAGCCTGCGAGACGACCAACCGCTCACCGACCTCGGCCTCGACTCGCTGATGGGCGTTGAAATCGAAACCATGCTCGAAAGCTCCATCGGCGTGGCCCTGCCACCGACCAGCCTGATGCGCGCCCGCACCATCGGCCAGATCGCCACCCTCATCGCCGGCGAAATGGGCGGAGACACCGACAACGCCCCGAAAGCCAAAGTCGTCGCCGAAGTCGTCGAAACCTCAGAACTCGATCTCGATTCTATTTCCGATGATGATCTTGATTTGCTGCTAGGCGGTGTGAGCGAGGAAGTGCCTGCGGGGAAAGGGTGAATTTGTTAGATACTGGAAGTGGAGTCTGAAACCATGAGCCAAGAAGAAGCGGAGCCTACGTTTGAGCGATTACTTAGCTACATGGAGCAGTTGCCAGCAATCAAGCTACCAGCCGGCCGGAAGTCCATTGGGACCGGAAGGTTTAAGAACGGCAACTGGTGGATAAAGTTTCATCTCGACATCGAACACCCGCTGGCTTGGCGGCACGTGCAGGAGCTGGGATTCGTTCTAAACTACTTGTCCATCGACGAGCGCCTTCCCACGGTATTCATGCCAGTATCGCCACCACCGTACATGAATGGCGGAGCGGAGTTTCTATCATGGGTTATCGAGTCTACGGATCCGACGTTTAGTGCTGATACGTGTGCTGAGTGGCTTAACGGACGTTTGCCTCGACCTGTCGATGACCTTACTCAGTGGAATACTGATAGTGAGACGGAGGATGAAAGGTGATGGATGATATTAGATGGCGAGTGCGTCCTCCCCTTGGACTGCCGCAGCCTGCTGCCGTCTTTCCACGACAGCCAGCTGTCGGCGATGCTTCCAATGGCAACCGCAGCAGGCTGCGGAACCAAAGCGGCAGCAGGCTGCACGCAGTCCAAGGTTTGCCAAGCGGGCGATTCGCTAATCCTGAAGTTTGGCAGATCGGCCGAAAGTCCCTTTAAATTTCGGATAGTCCGTGTGTTTGAATTTCTAACGAATCAAATGTCCCAAGACCCAAGAGCACTCTTCAAATCCTGGCTGGAAAGCGGGGAAGCCCGGCTCCAGCCGTTGACGTTACCGCAACGTGAGTTGTGGGAAAACTCCCCGGTACCGGTGGCGGATCCCGGGAACCACATCTGCGGCATCCTTGAGATCAAGGGACCGCTCACACATGAGCAGTGTTTGGCCGCGCTGCAAGGGGTGGTGAACAGGCACGAGGCGTTGCGGATCACGTTTCTCCCCGGCAAGGAACGCCCTTTGCAGATGATACGCACCACGGGCACCGCGGCTTTGGGTTTCCACGAGCTGGCAGCGGGGGAGGATCTGGAAGAGTTGATTCAGGAAACCTATCGGCAACCGTTCGATCTGTTACAAGGCCCGCTTCACCGGGTGCGGCTGATACGCCGGGCACCCAACGACCACGTGCTGGCGTTTTGCTTCCACCACGCGATCGCCGATGGTTGGTCGCTGGGCGTCTTCACCCAAGATCTCTGCACCGCCTATGTCATGGGATTGAGTGGCCTGCGTAAGGCGGTCGCCGTCGGCGTGATGGGGTTGAAAAACTCGCTGCCGGCGGTCGCGCAGACCTACACCGAGTGGGCCGCCGCCGAACGCGCCATCTGGAATCCCGCGC
>JBDSNC010000142.1:0-12240 GCA_039915545.1 Luteolibacter sp. | reverse complement strand
TGCGGAGCGCACTTGACCATGGTCTGGCGATACGCGGCCTTGGCGGCGATTTCGAAGGCGATGTTGCTGGAGTCCACCGCGTGGAAACCGCCTTCGTTGAGCGTGACCTTGAAGTCCAAGCAAGGATAACCGGCAAGGGGTCCTTTATCGACGCAGGTTTTGAAGCCTTTTTCGACGGCGGGGATGAACTCTTTCGGGATGCTGCCGCCGGTGACCTTCGATTCGAAGATGAAGCCGGAGCCGACTTCGCCGGGCTCGATGGTGTAATCGATCTTCGCGAACTGACCGGAACCCCCGGACTGTTTCTTATGGGTGTAGCTGTCGTTGACCATCTTGGTGATGGTTTCGCGATAGGCGACCTGTGGCGGGCCGACGGTGACCTCGACCTTGTGGGTCCGCTTGAGGATGTCGATCTTGATGTCGAGGTGGAGCTCGCCCATGCCCTTGAGGATCATTTCGTTGGTTTCGTCGTCGGTTTCGACGCGGAACGATGGATCTTCCTGGATCATCTTGCCGATGGCGTTGGCGAGCTTTTCAGCGTTGGCCTTGTCCTTCGGAGCGACGGCGATGGAGATGACGGGATCCGGGAACACCATCGGCTCGAGCGTGGCCGGATTCTTCTCGTCGCAGAGGGTGTGACCCGTTTGGACGTTCTTGAGGCCGACGATGGCAATGATGTCGCCGGCTTGTGCTGAGTCGATTTCCTTGCGGTCGTCGGCATGCATTTCAACCATGCGGCTGATGCGCTCGGTCTTGCCGGTAAAGGAATTAAGAACGGTGTCGCCCTTCTTAATCGTGCCGGAGTAGATACGGGTGAAGGTGAGCGCACCGAACTTGTCGTCCATGATCTTGAACGCCAAGCCGCGGAAGGGGGCGGTCGGGTCGATGACGGCGAACTTGCCGGTTGGAGTGCCTTCTTCGTCCACTTCGGGGAGTGGCTTGACGTCAGTCGGGCTTGGCAGGTAATCGACGACAGCGTCGAGGACGAGCTGGAGTCCCTTGTTTTTGAACGAGGATCCGCAGTAGGTCGGGAAGAACGCGAGGTCGATGGTGCCCTTGCGGATGCACTTCTTGATTTGCTCGATCGAAGGTTCGGTGCCGTCGAGGTAAGCTTCCATGATCGCGTCGTCCTGTTCGACGGCGGTCTCGATGAGCTGGGCGCGGTATTCCTTCGCCTTATCCACCATGTCGGCGGGGATTTCCTCGATCTTGAAATTTTCCGGCTGGCCGGATTCGTCCCAGACGTGGGCCTTCATCGTGAGCAGGTCGACGACGCCGACGAAGTCGCTTTCCGTGCCGATCGGCAGGACCATGACGAGCGGGGTCGCTCCGAGGATCTTCTTCACCTGAGCGACGACACGGTAGAAATCCGCGCCGATCCGGTCGAGCTTGTTCACATAAATGACGCGGGCGACTTCGGAGTCGTTTGCGTAGCGCCAGTTCGTTTCCGATTGTGGCTCAACGCCGCCGGACCCGCAGAACACGCCGACACCGCCGTCGAGAACCTTGAGCGAACGGTAAACTTCGATGGTGAAGTCCACGTGACCCGGGGTGTCGATGATGTTGAATTGATAATCCTTCCAGAAGCAAGTGGTGGCGGCCGATTGAATCGTGATTCCGCGCTCGGCTTCCTGGTCCATGAAGTCCATCGTCGATGCTCCATCGTGAACTTCTCCGATCTTGTGGATCTTGCCGGTGAGCTTGAGAATGCGTTCGGTGGTGGTCGTTTTGCCCGCATCAACGTGGGCGAAAATGCCGATGTTGCGGTATTTGCTGAGGTCCTTCATAACGATAGTGGCTTCTGGTTGGCGGGCGACGGTTTCGCACCGGGGGCGGAATTCCTAGTCGAGGATCGAACTTTGGCAATCATAGAGTCGGTCTCGCGGTTATTTTCGTCCGATTTGAACTTGGGAAAAACCCCCGCTTCTTTGGCATCCGTCGGATCGGCCGGGTCAGTGCTTCGGTTCATCCAGTTTTTTCAACGCGCTATCCAGAACGTTCTTCTCCCGGCCAGCGGGCAGATTTGCGATGTATTCCCGCATGGTGTCTTCGTCCTTCTGCTTCCACGACTTCACGATTTCCCCGGCGTAACTGTTGTCGGTGAAAACCATGTCTCCGCGGTCCTGCATGTTTCGCAGATAAATGAGATCGTCGAAATTGCGGGCCGCGGCGGCGGGATCGATCTTCGCCCAGTAGCCGCTGAACCGCAGCGAGAAGTCCTGCTGGGATCCTCCACGCTTCATCATTTTCAACCGGTTCATCACAGCGACGGCGTCCGAATCGCCCCAAATCTGGAGCAACGCGTCGACGAAAGTATAGGTGTTCTCCATTCCGTAAACCCGGAGTTCCTGCGCTACCAGGTGGCTGAACGTTCCCTCCGGATCCTCCTTCGCCAGCCTTTGCGCGACCTCCCTGAGCTCAGCCGGCGACTGCACGTCTCCATTCATCAGCGCCTGGGTGAGCTGGTCGGTCGTCATCATTTGGATCCGGTTTTTCAGAAACGCGCGGGTCCGCATCGGGCTTTTCCGCTCGGCGAAGAGAACGTCGAGCGCCTTGTTGATGGGCACGCTTTCGTCCATCGCGGCGCTTTCGCTGGAAATCATCCGGCTGATGCTCACTCCCACCGGCTCCGGTATCCGGGCGGTTTTGCGGCTTCCCGTTGTTTCCGAGCCGGTCGAACCGCCTTGAGAAGGAATCACCGCGCGAACCAGCACCGTTCCTATCAGCCCGCCGAGCAACAGCGCCGCTGCGTAAACCGGGATTTTCATCACTTCGCGCCCTCCGTTTTCAGTTCCGCCCGCATGACGTCCGTCTTCGGGCCGGGCGTTTGGCCGGACAGCCAGTTTCCCGCCGACTTCGGATCCATTTCACTCCAACGCCGAATGAACACCTTCAGGGTCTCTTTTCCCTCAGGCGTGGCGGCAAAGCTGTCGGGCAATTGCTCCGCCGCCTCGGTCACCGCAGCCGGATTGCTCCAGCCGGAGCCTTTCACGGCACCTTCGTAAATCAGGATCCGCTGCCCGTCGTCCTTCGCGATCCGCAGCAGATCCGGCAGGTTTTTCGCATAGTTGACCATCGTGGCGAAGGCGAAGGTCCGGATGTTCTCGCTGGTCCAGTCGGCAGGAAAACCACCGGAAATATCGCGGATCGGTTTAGCCTCCCCGGGGATCAGGGAAATTCCGCCGGTCGTGGTCGCCCACCAGTAGATCGCGTCGTTGCGGGCTTCCTGCCGCGCTTTTTCGTCTTCGATATGGTTGGCGATCGCCAGCCCGTCGAAGCCGCGGATTTTCGCCACGTCCACGGCGATCGATTTCAGCAGCTTTCGCTTCGCCTCCTCGTCCGGATAGGAGGCCACCCAATCACCGGCGGCCAGCGCATCGGTGCGGGACCAGAGTTTCGCCACCAGCTCGAACAACGGCCGGTCCGCCTCGGGCCAATCTTTGGCGACGCGGTCCACCAGCAGCGCGGCGTCCTGAGGTTTCCGCTCGCACTGATAGGTGACAAATTCAGTGAGGAAGCCCCGGTCATCGGCGGACTTGTCCGCCAGCATCACCGCCAGCGCGGCTTCCGGGTCTTGGTTCAGCCAGGTCACCATCACCGCCCGCCTCGCCTGATAGGAAAAATCCCCCGCCTCTTTCGCCCGGGCCAGCGCCGCCGCCGGATCGCGCTCCGCCCAACTGCCGAACAGCGCCGCGACCACCTGCTCGAACCGCCGGTGATCCTTGGTCGCTATCAATACCTGCAACACCTCGTCCAGATAACTCTGAGGAACTACAAACATCAGACTCCGCAACCGGCTTTCCGTCAGAGCATCCGGTTTTTCCGCGCCGTCGTATTCGGCCACCGCCTGCTTCACCAGCTCCAGCGTGAATCCCCTGTCGCGCTTTTCCCGCAGTGCTGTTTCCGTTTCCGATCCTGTGTCCTTCACTGCTTCCGCCCGGCTCGTCGCCGAAGCGACCGGATTTTCCTGCGTGACGATTCCCCACCCGTAGGCGAGCAGAACGCCGCTTGTCAGACTGATCGCGATTCCTGTTTTCATGGTGAGTAAAATGGCGGTTTCTCCCAAGGTGCCCGCCGCTTGCTTGGCACCCTCGTCGAGCGCCCGCCGGGTGATGGTTTCCAAAAACGATGCAGTGACTCCCGCATCCGCCCGCGCGCTGATGAAGTAGGCGCCCAGCGCCACCGCCGAGACCGTCACGCCGCGGCTTCTCAGTTTATCCGCCAGCTTTTCCAGCGCCCGCACGCTGCGCTTTTGCCAGGCCTCGGCCGTTCCGCCCAACCGCTGTTCGATCGACTTGAACGTGTGGCCCTCCAGATAGTGCAGCGTGAGCACTTCCCGATCTTTCTCGCCCATCGCGTTGAGGGACAGGTCCAGTTCCGGCGCGATCTTTGCGGAAAAATCCTGCTCTTCCTGCGACAGTTCGTTCATCTGATAGGCCATGGTTTCGCGCACCCTCCTGCTGGTGGATTTCCGCCGTGTCTTCTTTGCTTCCAGAATGACGACCCGGTGCAGCCAGGCGCTCAGGCAGCGGACCTCGCCGAGTTCTCCCGCCCGCCTTGCGAGGACGATCAACGCCTGCTGCAGGATGTCCTGGGCTTCCCCGCGGTCGCCGCAGATCCGGTAGGCCGCCGCAAACGCCATCGCCTGATGCCGCCGCGTCAGCTCGGCAAATGCCGGTTCATCGCCCTGACGGACGAAATCGTCCAGCAGCGACTGATCGGTTTTTTCTGAAGCGTTCGGCATTCATCAAACTAGTGCCATCCCCTGCGGGAAAACGGACAAAAAAGTGCCGAATCGTGATTCAGACATTCCAGAAAATAACGGCGGTCAGGTCGCACGCGTGATCCCGATCCCCAGCAGACAGACGTCGTCGTCGAAGCGCTGGCCTTCGGAAAAAGCGAGCACGCTGGAGAGGATGCCGTCGAGCAGGGACTCCAGCGGGTCTTGGGATTTCAGGCCGATGATTTCCATCAGGCGGTTCTCGAAAAACGGCTCGCCGCTCTGGTTCTCCGCTTCCAGAACGCCGTCGGTGAAAAGCACGATCCGGTCAATCTCAGCGAGCGGCAGCCTGTGGGTAGGGTAATTGGCGCCCTTGATCAGGCCGAGTCCGGGGCCTTTTTCGGAGCGCTCGCAGGCGATCTGGCGGATGCCGTCCTTGCCCGCGAGGATCGGTCCGGGGTGGCCGGCGCAGGCGTATTCGAAAGTGCCGGCGGCGAGGTCGATCACGCCGAAGAAAGCGGTGGCGAACATGGTGGCACCGGCGCGTTCGAGGATGGCCGCAAGTCCGTCGTTGAGGCCTTGGAGAAACAACCCGGGCTCGGCGGATTGCGCGCGCTGCTTTTCCAACAGTCCGCGGAGCATCGCCACGATGAGCGCGGAGCGGACGCCGTGGCCCATGACGTCGCAGATCAACATCCCATAGGCATCCTCGCCGATTTTCATCACCTCGAAGAAGTCACCGGCCAGACCTGAAATCGGAATGTATCGCGCGCCAAAATTGAGGTGGTTCCGGTTGCCGTCCGTCGCGGCGGGAATCACCTCGCTGGCGAGAGCCTGCTGGATCTCACGGGCCAGCAGGACCTCTTCCTCATAAGCTTGGTTTTTCATCCGCAGTTGCAGGGCGAGATCGGATGCCTCCCGCTCGGCGAGGACGAGCCGGGTGACATCGCTTGATACGCCGAAAGTGCCCTTGATCGCGCTGTTTCGGTCGCGCCATGGAAATTTCGACGTAATGACCCAGGTTTCGGACGCACGCTGCCACGTTTCATGTTCCAGCAGGTCGATGACCGGATTGCCGGTTTGGATGATGCGCTGCTCGTCGTCGTAGGCGTTTTTCCAGTGTTCGTATTGGAAGAAATCCCGGTCGTGCTTGCCGGTGAGTTCGCTGGAGTCCGCGCAGCCCATGCCTTCGGCAGTGCCTTGGTTGGCCATCACGAAGTTTGATTCCAGATCCTTGAAATAGACCTTCAGCGGGACGTGGTCGATCAACTGCTTCAGCAGATACCGCTCCTCCTCGACCGCCGCCTCGGCCGCCTTGCGACGGCTGATGTCGATCATCGAGCCGGCGATGCGGACCGCCTTGCCATCGCGGTTCCGCAGCACCGTGCCGCGGATTCTCAACCAGCGCGATACGTCGCCGCTGGTGCGGATGCGGGCATCCACTGCGAGGGTTTCCGGACCTCCGTCCAGCAAAGCCAGCGAGACCGCCCGCTCGAACGTCTCCCGGTCTTCCGGCCAGATGTGCACGTAGGGAGGCAGAAACAAATTCGGAGCTCGTTCTTTCCCGCATTCCAGAAATTCGCGGATCCGGCGGGAATAATAGATCGTCGCCCGGTCCGTCTGCCAGTCCCAGATCCCTTCATTGGATGCCCGGAGCGCCAGCTCGAGTCGCTCCAATTTCAACTTGTTCCGAACCTCGGTTGTTTCCGCATCTTCACTCATGCCACTAGCAGGATGGCGGGTTGTTGCACGGATCGCAACCGGATTCCATCGCGAAGAAGGACGGGCTCAAGGCAGCGTCGCCTGCACGCGGAAAAACTGCCGGGATGCCTCGTCCATGGCGAGCGGCGAGCGTGCCAGCACTTCGTCCGTCCCGTTGCCCTGTGGCGTGGCCGAAATTTCAATCGCACCGACCGCCGGGCTGAAACCCAGATCCGGCGAGACCTGCACGCTGACGACCACTCCCCCGCGTGCCTGACGGCGGATGAAGCGAAGCGTCGGATAAATCACGCCGCCGATGTCCGCCGTTTGCACGGCGAGCTGCGTGGGGCTCGAAACGGTGGGGTCGGTGCCGAGCACGAATTCGAGCAGGTTGGATATGCCGTCGCGGTCGGTGTCAGCCAGCGCGGCAGCGCGGGAAGCGGGGATGCTGTTCGCATCGAGCCAGGTGAAAAACGGCGCGACCGCGGTGCCGTCGTTGTCGAGGGTGAATAGAATGCTGTTCGCCGTTAGGGTGAAGTGCCCCCCGGCGTAACCGAGGCCCGCGTAGCTGAAATCGGCTACATTGAAATTCGTCGATCCGAAAGTGACCAGTGTGTGGGGCGTGCCAACGGTCAGCGTGCCCGGCGTGAAATCGAACACGAAGCCTCCAGCGCCGGATATGGTGAAGCCGTTCGTGATCGCTAGCAGATCGTCGGGGCTGTGAGTAATCCGTCCGCCCGCGTTCCACAGCATCGAGGCGACGGTCAGCGTGCCGTTGGGGGAAACGACGCCACCCGCCGAGAGCACGAGGGATTTTCCGCAGGTGCCATTGCCGGTTAGGTTGCCGCCGTCGTTGATGGTGAGCGTGCCGCTGGTGGCGAGCGAACCGGTGAGATCGAGCGTGCCCGCGTTGATGCTGGCACTGCCGGTGAAGGTGTTGGCGACTGACAGCCTGACGGTGCCGCTGCCGGTTTTGGTGAAACCTCCCGATCCTGATAGAACTCCCGAGAGAGTCATGAGGTAGGAGGCGTCGGAGCGGATGGTATTGCTGCCGGAAAGTGTGATCGGGTGGGTGGTGGTCCAGTTCGCGAGGGTCCCGAGGGTGCCGTTGGTGAGGGTGATGGAGGTGGTCAGACCGCTGGTGCCGTTTTTCACAATCCCACCAGCACCGAGGTTGAGCTGGCCGTTGGTGACCGAAACGGTGGCTGATCCTGCGCTGGACGTGGCGTCGTAGCCGAGGGCCAGCCGGCCGAGATTGGCGGTGCCGCCGGTGATGAGGAGTTTCGAGACGTTGTTGGTGTTGGTGCCGGGATTGCGCGACATCACGAGACCGGTGGTGGTGCTCGGCACGACGAGTTCGCCTGCTGATAGGTAAATCACGCCGCCACGGGTGGAGGTTGCCTGCCAGCCGTTGTGCAGCGTGCCGGTGACGGTCAGTTTTCCGCCGGAGATGGTCATGCCGCCCCACGAGTTGTCGGTGCCGAGGCCGATGTTTGCGAAGGTGGTGTCGCCGCCGCTGATCAGCACGCCGGTGCCGACCGTCTGCGCCTCGGAATCACCGCTGCGGGGAAAATTGATATCCTTCGCGGTGACCGTGCCGCCGGTGACTTTGAAGAAACTGTTGCGCGTGTTGGTGGTGATGATGTTTTGAAAACTCGCTGTGCCGCCGCTGACGATCACGCCGGTGCCGGTGCCCGAGGTCCACGAAACATTTCCAGCGGTGGTGAAATTTCCTCCGGCTACGCGGAGCTGTTGCGAGGTGGCGATGGTGACTGACGAAGGCGTGAGCGATCCGCCGGGACCGACCTGCACGATGCCTTTCGTGATCGTGAGCGCGCCGGTCAGGGTGTTAGCCCGGTTGAGTTCGATCGTGCCGACGCCGGTTTTCGTGAAACCCGCGCTGCCGGTGAGCTTGACCGCGAGATGATGGGGGAACGCCGCGGCTTCCGGCACGTCGGTGGTGTCGCCGGCTTGGGTAGTTAGGGCATCTACCTGGATCACGGGTGTGGAACCGCTGGTGAGGGCAATGGCGCGCGCGGAATTTTCTCCGTCGTCGATGGTCCATCCGGCGGGCGAGGAATAGTCCGTATCGCCGAAGACGATCCGGCCGAGCGTGCGGTTGGAGTCGAGCACCGCGGTCGTTTCCTCGCTGATGTCGCTGAGCCCGAAATCCGCAGTGGTGCCGGAACCGGAGGCGATCAGACTGGCGCTCCAGTTCGCCGAGTCGCTCCAGACGTCGCCGTCGTCGGTGGAAGTCCACACGCCCGAGCCGGCGGGGCGCACGGTGTAGGTCTGGCCGGAAGTGTAGGCCCCGGCAATGGCGTTTCCCGCGAGATCGGCGATGCCGGTGCCGCTGGCGTCGAGGTCGGCGCGGATCGTCCCATCGCCGGAAACACCGGTGACGGTGAGATCATAAACCGAAGCTCCGACCGTGCTGATAGACGACAAGGTGCCGGAAGCGCCGGAGGTGGTGAGGCCGAAATCGACCAGCCCCACGCCGGTGACCGGCCCGTCGAAGGTGACGCGGAAAACGACCGTTCCGCCGTTGGTCGAGTAGATCGTGGGATTCTGCCGCCGGATCGAGCTGACGGCCGGTGCGGTGGTGTCGACGACCACGGCAAAAGCGCCGGATGCCGGTCCCGCCGTGCCGCCGGACGATGCGGTGGCGGTGAAGGTTTGGGTGCCGCTTGGCAAGGTGGTGCCGGTGTAGCTGAACGTGAAGGCGCCGCCGCTCGTCGCAGTGGTTGAGCCGACCACGCCGACTCCCGCACGGGTGATGGAAACGGCGGAACCCGCCGGAGCCGTACCGCTCAGGCTGAGCGTGGTGTCGCTGGTCAGTTGGTCGCTCGAAGAATTTCCCGTATCCGTGGAAATGCCGGTGAAGGCAGGCGGGGTGATGCCGGTGTTGACCTGATAGGCGCTGGAGGCGGCCCCGGCATTTCCTGCCAGATCGGTGGCCTTGGCGGAAAACGAATAGGTGCCCGCTGCCAGCGCCGCACCGGTGTAAGGTGCGCTCCAGTTTCCCAACTCATCGGCCGTGGCCGTACCGACGGCGGCGCTGTTGAGGAGGACGGAAATCGTGTCGCCCGGGACAGCGGTGCCGTTGATCGTCAGACTCGGCGAGATCGCAATGCTGGTGATCGCAGGCGCGGCCGCCGCCACCGTATCGACCGTTACGACAAACGCCGGCGATGGCGGAGTAACGACGCCCGAGACGGTGGCTGTGGCGAAAAACGCGTAAGTGCGGTCGGTTAGCGAGGTGCCCGCGTAGTTATAACTCCACGTCCCGTCGCCGAGGGCGGTGACCGTGCCCAGCAAGCCGCTATCAGCCCGTGAGATTGCCACCGATGCTCCCGCCGTGGCAGTTCCGCGGAGGACGAGCGTTTTGTCCGAAGTGATGCCATCCACAGCGGACGAACCGGTGTCCGTCGTGATTCCGTCGAGCGTCGCACCGGGCACGCCGCTGAAGACGAGGGCGTTGATGTAGCGCTCGATATTCAGGTAACCATCGGTGCCGAGCACCGTCGCATCGGCGACGGCGGGATTCGTGCCTGCCGCCTGCTCCCACCAGTCGGGCATGCCGTCGTTGTCGGCGTCCGGAATTTGCAAACCGCCCGCAACCGTGCCGATCCCGCCCATTTCCGCCTCGTCGTAAATGAACACGCCGCCGGTGCCGTTGGTGCGGACCTCGTCGAGCACGTAGTTGTCGGTGCGGTCGCGGGTGCGCGAAGCCCCGGAATGCGCGAGCACCCAGGTCCGCGCGGCTTGTGCCGTTAGTTCGGTGGTAGGCGCGGGGTAGGGGAAGCGGTTGGCGACGATGGTCAGCGTGGTGAAACTCGCATTGGTCACAGCGGTCCCGTCGAGCACGCCGTCGAGATCGAGATCCTGGAAATTTCCCGAATGATAGATCCGGTAGTTGGCATTTCCTGTTTTGAAAGGCGAGGTGCCCGCGCCGGTCTCCGGGCCGCCGATGAAGTAGCTGCCGATGACATTCGCATAGGAATCGCCGGCGGAGTCTCCTGCCGGGATGTAGCCACCGCCGCCGCCCCAGTTGTAAACGACGTTGTTGATGTAGTCGTTCACGCCCTTGACCTTTGGATTGCGCATCCAGTTGTCCGCGTAGAGCGTGCGGAAAATACTCACCCCGCCGCTCGTCTGCATCAGTCCGCCGGCCGAGTGGATGCGCAGACCCTGCGCGATCAGGCTGTCCTGGATCGTGATGCGGATGGCGCTGTCGCCGCTGATAGAGAAAGTTTCGTCACGGCCCCAGGACGACGAGATGTGGTCGAAAATCAGATCGCTGCCGTTGGCCAGGCCCATCGCGTCCGTCCCGTCGCCGCCATCGATGCCCATGCGGAAACGGAGGTAGCGGCAGATGGTGTTGCTCGCCCCGGAAAACGAAACCTGGTTGCCATAAACCGTCACCCCGCCGCCCGGCGCGGTCTGGCCGGCGATCGTGAGATTCGCGGAAACGACCACCGGCGATTTGATCCGGATGATTCCGCCGAGATCGAAAACGACGACGCGGTTGGACGCGCTCACCGCATCCCGGAACGACCCGCTGCCGGTGTCGTTCAGGTTCGTGACGTGATAGACCGTCGGGCTGGCGGAAACGCGCGCGCCTTTGGCATTCGCTCCGAAGCCCTCGGCACCCGGAAATGCAGGCACGGCGAGGGCGCCGGGAGACAAAAGTGCCAGCACGAGAAGCGGGGTGAACTTCATGGGTTTCGGTGTGGAGACGGGCGCAACCGGGGTCCGGATGGAAAGTCGCCAACCTCCCAAATTGTCCCGGTGCCGGATTTCCCCCAAGAGCAAAGAGATTGAAAATCCGGCAAGTCATGTTGAATTCCCGACTATTCCACCGGCAGCAGAACCGCTTCGCCCGTGTTTCCCGCTTGCTTCGTGGGGGCGTCGGGAGTTGGTTCTTGCCGCGATGGAGGAATCCCTGATGCGAACCGTGACGAGGCCGACGTGCCTCGATGGACTGGCTCCCGTGGAGGTGGCTGGGCGCTTGCGGCATTTGCACGGCCTCGTGTTTTTCGACACGGCTGGAAATTTCCCCTCGGGTGCCTCCCACCCGGTTTCCGTGATCGCCGCCCGCCCCGGGCGGGTTCTGAAAGGCAGCATTTTTTCTCCCACCGACCGCGAATCCCTCCGCACCGCGCTCGCCGCCGGGCCGAAGCTCGCAGGCGACCGTGGTTTCCCGCTCGGCGGTCTTTGCGGATGGGTCGGCTACGAGGGTGACTTTGTGTTCGGCGATTTCCGGGAAATGCTGATCTTCTGCTACGACGACCACACGTGGTGGGAAACCGGCCGGCTCTCCGAATGCCTGCGGAAAACCACCGCCGCCCCTGCGGAAGTCGGTGACTTCACCGCCTCTACCAGCCGCGAGAATTTCACCCGCAGCGTGCGCCGCGCCAAGGACTGGATCGCCGCTGGCCATATCTATCAGGTGAACCTCTCCCAGTCCTTCGAAGCGCGCGTTTCCGGCGGCCCGCTCTTCGGGCTTTATGAAACCCTCCGCGAGGCCTCGCCCGCGCCGATGGCCGCCTATCTGAATCTCGACGGCCGGGAAATCCTCAGTTCATCGCCGGAGACTTTTCTGAAAATTTCCGGCCGTGGCATCGAGACCCGTCCGATCAAGGGAACCCGCCCGCGTTTTTCCGATCCCGACGAGGACCGTCGCTCCGCCTACGAACTCCAGACGTCCGCCAAGGAAATTTCCGAACTCGTCATGATCACCGATCTCCTGCGCAACGACCTCGGCCAGGTCTGCGAGTTCGGCAGCGTCGCCGTCGCGGAAATGCTCCAGCTCGAAA
>JBDSNC010000107.1:0-11289 GCA_039915545.1 Luteolibacter sp. | reverse complement strand
GCGACCTGATCCGCATCGGTGGCCGCGCGGAGCTTCCGGGCCGACCGCTGCTTTATGAAACGACCGATCTGTTTTTCGAGCACTTCGGCATCCGCTCCATCGACGACCTCCCAAACGCCTCCGAGCTCCGCAAGGTGAAACTGCCCGAACCGCAGGACGCCGCCGCGCCCGCCGCCGATCCCGAGCAACAGCTCGCCCTCAGCGCCGTCGGAATCCCGGCCGCCGCCGCCCAGAACGAAGCGGACCCTTCTTCCGAATCCTAAATTCTCCTTCCAAACGTGAATCTCGACGACATCCGCCGCAACATCGACACGATCGACCGCGACCTGCTAGACCTGCTTTCCCGCCGCGCCGATCTCGTCCACGAGGTGGGCGTGGTGAAAAAGCGCGACGGCCTTCAAATCTACGCTCCGGAGCGCGAGGAGTCCCTGCTCCGCCGCCTCATCGAGATGAACAAGGGCCGCCTGCCGGAAAAATCGATCCGTGCGATCTATCGGGAAATCATGTCCGCCGCGCTCGCGCTGGAGGATGACCTGACCATCGCCTACCTAGGGCCGGAAGGCACCTGGACGCATCAGGCGGCGATCAAGAAATTCGGCCACTCGGTGAACTACTCGCCGCAGCCGAATTTCTCCGACGTCTTTGACCAGGTCGCCCGCCGCGCTGCCGACTACGGGGTGGTGCCGATCGAGAACTCCACCGAAGGCGCGGTTTCCCATACGCTCGATCTGTTCGTTGATTCACCGCTGCACATCTGCGCGCAGATCCTCGTCCGTATCGAACACGGGCTGATCGCCTCGATCCCACGCGGCGAAATCACGACGCTCTATTCCCATCCGCAGGCGCTTGCCCAATGCCGCGGGTGGATCATGAAAAACTTCCCCAACGCGGATCTGATCGAAGTTTCCTCCACCACCAAAGCCGCACAGATCGCGCGCGACAAAGCCGCCCAGGGAGCCGCTGCCATCGGCAATCCGCTCGCTGCGGAAATGTATGGACTGACCCTGCTTGAGGAATCCATCCAGGACCGCGCGACCAACACCACGCGCTTCCTCGTCATCGGCGAGAAACCCTGTCCGCCGACCGGCAACGACCGCACTTCCATCCTATTCGCCATCCACGACCGCCCCGGTTCTTTGGTAAAAGCGCTCCAGGCCTTCGACCAGTTCCACATCAACATGTCGAAAATCGAATCCCGCCCGTCCAAGCGCAAGGACTGGGAATACATCTTCTACGTCGACCTGGCCGGACATTGCAACGATGACAAGGTCGCCGAGGCCCTCGAAGAGCTCGGAAAACACTGCTCGCTGGTCAAATTGCTTGGTTCGTATCCCGATGCTGGCGAATGACTTGTCTGAATAGCTGGCGAATTCCCGGATGAGGCGGCTTACTGCCAGAAATAAGAAAAATCGATGCAATGGAAGCTGGCATAATTCATGCAGAGCTGTCTAAAACCTCCCCGCATGAACGGAACTGTGGAAATGATCATAGATGGCAAGCCTCTCGCGCTTCCGACAATCGTCGGAACCGAGGGTGAAGTGGGGATCGATATCAGCACGCTGCGCCAGAAGACCGGCGCCATTACGATTGATCCAGCCTACGGGAACACCGGCTCGTGCAAGAGTGCCATCACTTTCATCGACGGAGAGGAAGGCATCCTCCGCTACCGTGGCTACGACATCGCGGACCTCGCGGCGAAAAGCACGTTTGTGGAAACCTCCTATCTGCTGATTTACGGCCACCTTCCCAGCCATCAGGAACTCCACGATTTCTCCGCCCTTCTGACGGACAACCAGATGCTCCACGAGGGCATGCGCCACAACTTCGAGGGCTTCCCCACCACCGCGCATCCGATGGCCATCCTTTCGGCCATGATCAACGCGGCGTCCTCCTATCACCCGAATCTTTTCTGCGAGGTCAACCGCAAGCAGCGCTTCCCGCATCACGCCGCCCGCCTGATTTCCCAAGTCCGCACGATCGCCGCGTTTTCCTACCGGAAAGCCCACGGCCTGCCGACCGTCTATCCGAAATCCACTTTGAAATACACCGAGAACTTCCTCCACATGATGTTCTCGGCTCCTAACGAGGATATCGTGCTCAAGCCGGAAGTCGTCCGCGCGCTCGACCTCATTTTCATCCTCCACGCCGACCACGAACAGAACTGTTCGACGTCCACCGTCCGCACGGTCGCCTCCAGCCAGGCCAATCTCTTCGCCTCCTGCTCCGCCGGCGTCTGCGCGCTCTGGGGCCCGCTCCACGGCGGCGCGAACCAGGCGGTGCTCGAAATGCTCGAGGAAATCCATCAGGAAGGCGATGACGGCACCAAGTTCCTCAACGCGGTGAAAAACAAAACCGGCAACCGCAAGCTGATGGGCTTCGGTCACCGCGTTTACAAGAATTTCGATCCCCGCGCAGTCATCATCAAGGAACAGTGCGACAAGGTTCTCGCCCAGCTCCACGTTTCGGACCCGTTGCTCGACATTGCGAAGAAACTGGAGGAAATCGCGCTCAACGACGAGTATTTCATCTCCCGCCGTCTCTATCCGAACGTCGACTTCTACAGCGGCATCATCATGCGCGCGATCGGTATTCCGCTCGACATGTTCACAGTGATGTTCGCCATCGGCCGCATGCCCGGCTGGATCGCCAATTACAAGGAAGTCATGGACGACACGGACAGCCGCATCGTCCGTCCCCGCCAGATCTACACCGGCGAGAACCTCCGTTCCTACACCCCGATGGAAGAGCGCGGCTGAGTTCCGGTTTTCTGACAATTTTGACAAGCCGCCACGCGTGACACGCATGGCGGCTTTTTCATATCACTGCCGTCGCGGGCGGAAGCCCATCGCGAAACGCAGCACCACGATCGGCAGCGCGGTCAGAACCAGCGCCGCCACCGCCGTCTTCAGTCCCGGATAGACCCGGGCCGCCTTCCGCTCCAGCGCGGCGAGCGACTCCGCCACCACCTGCTGCTTGTGGACGTAAAACCACTCGCGCGACGGCATGCCCTGCGAGTCCTGCGTCCGGCGGGAAACTTCGCCGAACTCGGTGTGAACCGGCCCCGGACAAACGGCGAGCACTGGAATGTGATGCTCCCGAAGTTCGATGCGCAGGGCTTCGGAAAAACTCGTGACGTAGGCCTTGGTCGCCGCATACACCGCGAAGTCCGGAATCGGAATCACGCTGGCCAGCGAGCTGACGTTGATGATCGCTCCTCCGCGGCGGACCATCGCCGGCACCAGCAGATGCGTGAGGTGGGTGAGCGCCTCGACGTTCACCTGGAGCATGGTGCGGATTTTCTCCCAGTCGGAAGTGGCGAACTCGCCGTAGTCGCCCATGCCGGCGTTGTTCACTAACAAATCAGGAACAAATCCCCTGCCGGTCAGGGTTTCCACCAGCATCTCGCGGGCGGAAGGATCGGTGAGATCCATCGCGAAAACGGCGACGGCGACCCGTGGATGGCGGAACCGGATGCGGTCCGCGAGTTGTTGGAGATGGGACTCGCGTCGCGCCACGATGACGAGCTTGTCGACCCGTGGCGCGATTTGAAGAGCGAATTCCTCGCCCAGGCCGGATGAAGCACCGGTGACGAGGGCACATGAAAAGGTGGCGGGCGTGGGCATGGCGTTCTGATACACCATGCCTGCGGATTACGCCATCTGAGATTCGCCGTTAGGACCTTGGGTGACCTGGACGATGCGCAGCGGGAGGCGGACGAGGATTTCACCGTCGCAGCCGATGTCGATCGAGTAGATACCGGCTTCCTCGAAACGGAGGCCTTGCAGGTTCATGACGATGTTGCGGGTGAGGAACGGAACGTTCTTCGGGAGCTGGACTTCGAACTCAGGCTCGATCGGCATGTTGTTCGGGTCGAGCGATTCGCCGTCTTCGTTGATGATGTTGATGGAAAGCTTGTGACGGCCGGCATCTTCCGGAGTGAAGCAGAACCGCATGGCAAGAGCGCACGATGGGTGCACGACAGGCACGGCACGGGCGGCAAGGGTGTCGAAGGTTCCGGAGATGACGAGCTTGCCGTTGTAGTCGGCGGCGAAGTCACAAAGGGTGGCGATTTGGATGTCCATGATGGATGTTTGAATGGATTTGAGAACAGCTGCCCCACAGGTTTCCGCGTGGCAGGGCTCCTTGTCTGAAGGGATCGGCGCAGGCCGTAAAGCGCAAAGAAGCCGCCACAGGTAACAGTTTGGCGGGCGGGAAACCGGATCAACCGGACTCCGCTGTTTCCGCCGCCGCACATTTTGCGGAAATGCCGCTCCATTCCTTGATTTATAGGGATTCCCGACTTGCCCTGTGCTGCTTTTTCCCAAGTTATTCACAACGGGTTTCCTGACTATCCGGCGCTTCGCTTTCTCTGGTCATCGCGCCTGCAAAATCATGCATCGATCAAAAAAATATCCATGTGAATAACTTGCCAATAACCGGTAGCGTCTGCGGGAAATCGATCCATATACCTCATTTGCAGATACTTGCAATTCAATCGGACGCTTAAAGCTACCAGGCCACTGGTGAATAAGCTTCGAGAGCAACATCCGGCGTTTTCCCCGAATGTAATCTACCAGGTATTCACAACGATCCGCGGAACAACTCCAATCGATGGGGGCCGCACGTATTTCCCCAAGTTATTCACAAGCTTGTGCGATTTCATTCATCTCTGCTGGAAAACGGCCTGACATCTCTCATTTCACCGGTTGATCGGATAGACGGACGTCGCACATTTCATTCGTGATTTGGCGAAGCAATTGCTTTTGACCACACGTTGCCAATGCCCTACACGGCTGGCCGTATTTCACACGCCACGATCATGTCCGAGATTCCCACCATCATCTACACGAAGACCGACGAAGCCCCCGCGCTCGCGACCTACTCTTTCCTCCCCATCGTCCAAGCCTTCACCAAGCACTCTGGCATCACTGTGGAAACCCGCGACATCTCGCTCGCCGGCCGCATCATTTCCCAATTCCCGGATTTACTCACCGCTGACCAGCAAATCGCCGACGCCCTCTCTGAACTCGGTGCCCTGACCCTCACCCCCGAGGCGAACATCATCAAACTCCCGAACGTCTCCGCCTCCGTCCCGCAGCTCAAGGCTGCCATCGCCGAACTCCAGTCGAAAGGCTACGCGCTCCCGAACCTCCCGGAAACCGCCACCACCGACGCCGAGAAGGACATCAAGGCCCGCTACGCGAAAGTCATGGGCAGCGCCGTGAATCCCGTCCTCCGCGAGGGCAACTCCGACCGCCGCGCGCCGAAAGCCGTCAAGGACTACGCCAAGGCTCACCCGCACAGCATGGGCAAATGGTCCGCCGATTCCAATACCACCGTCGGCTCCATGGACGGCCACGGCGATTTCTTCTCCAACGAAAAATCCGTCTGCGTCCCCGCCGCCACCGATGTGAAAATCGAGTTCGTCGGCGCGGACGGCAGCATCAAGGTCCTCAAAGAATCCACCCCTCTCAAGGCTGGTGAAATCCTCGACGCCACTTTCATGTCCAAGGCCGCTCTCATCGATTTCCTCGGCAAGCAAATCGCCAAGGCGAAAGCGGATGGAGTCCTCTTCTCGCTTCACATGAAGGCCACCATGATGAAGGTCAGCGACCCCATCATCTTTGGTCACGCCGTCGAAGTCTTCTTCAAGGACCTCATCGCGAAACACGCCGCCACCCTCAAGGAACTCGGAGTCGATTTCCGCAACGGTTTCGGCGATCTCGCCGCCAAGTTGGAGAAACTCCCCGCCGACAAGAAGGCCGAGATCGAAGCCGACATCCAAGCCGCCTATGCTAACGGCCCTGCCCTCTCGATGGTGAATTCCGACAAAGGCATCACCAACCTCCACGTCCCGTCCGACGTCATCGTGGACGCCTCCATGCCCGCCATGATCCGCGCCGGTGGAAAAGTCTGGGACGCCGCTGGAAAAACCGGCGACACCCTCGCCGTCATCCCGGATTCCTGCTACGCCGGCATCTATCAAGCCACCATCGACTTCTGCAAAAAGAACGGCGCGCTCGATCCCAAGACCATGGGCTCCGTCCCGAACGTCGGCCTCATGGCCCAGGCCGCCGAAGAATACGGCTCCCATAACAAGACTTTCGAAATTCCCGCCAAAGGAACCGTCAACGTCACCGACTCCAGCGGAAACCTCCTACTCTCCCACGAAGTCGAAGCCGGCGACATCTGGCGCGCCTGCCAAACCAAGGACGCCCCCGTCCAGGACTGGGTGAAGCTCGCCGTCAAACGCGCCCGCGCTTCCGGTGATCCCGCCGTCTTCTGGCTCGATAAAAATCGCGCCCACGACGCCCAGATCATCGCCAAGGTCGAAACCTATTTGAAGGACCACGACACCACCCGCCTCGACCTCCGCATCCTTCCTCCCGCCGAAGCCTGCACCTTTTCGTTGGAACGAATCATCCAAGGCAAGGACACCATCAGCGTCACCGGCAACGTCCTGCGCGATTACAACACCGACCTCTTCCCCATCCTCGAAGTCGGCACCTCCGCCAAGATGCTCTCCATCGTTCCCCTCATGAACGGCGGCGGCCTCTTCGAAACCGGTGCCGGCGGATCCGCCCCGAAACACGTCGAACAATTCACCGAGGAAAACTACCTCCGCTGGGATTCCCTCGGCGAGTTCTTCGCCCTCGCCCCGTCGTTCGAACAGATCAGCGAAGTCTTCAGCCTGCCGAAAGCCAAAGTCCTCGCCGACACCCTCGACGCCGCCACCGGCAAGTTCCTCGAATTCGACCGTTCCCCCGGTCGCAAGCTCGGCACCATCGACAACCGCGGTTCCCACTTCTACCTCGCCCTCTACTGGGCCGAAGCCCTCGCCGCGCAAGACAAGGATTCCGAACTCAAGGCCATCTTCACCCCCGTCGCCGAACAACTCTTCACCCACGAGGCCCGCATCGTCGAGGAACTGCTAGCCGTCCAAGGCCACCCCGTCGACATCGGCGGCTACTACCTCCCGGACGACGAAAAAGCCAACGCGGCCCTCCGTCCTAGCGAGACGCTCAATAAGATCCTCGCCTCCATCTAACGCGACACAGGCACTACCGCCTGTCCATCAAAGCCCGCCCGATCAAACGATCCGGCGGGCTTTACTTTGATAAAATCTGCCGCCTTGCCAACAGCCCCCAATCAAGTAAGATATTCCTACCGTGACCACGATCCTATCCCAGAAAGGCCAGGTTGTCCTACCTGGAGCCGTCCGCCAACAGCTTCATTTGCAGCCGGGCGACGATTTTGAAATCACCATCGAAGACGAGGATACCATCACCCTGCGCCGCATCAGCCATCCAGCCAACCGTGGCTTGGTGGACCTCATGCTCGCCTGCCCCGGTCCTTTTGAAATCCCCGCCCGGGAAAACGACGACACCACCCCACTCGACTTTTGAGCTACCTGGTCGATACCAACGTCTTCAGCGAACAGGCCAAACCGAACCCCGATCCCAAAGTCGTCGAGTGGCTGCGCCAGAACGAAAGCAATCTCTACGTCAGCACCATCACCATCGGAGAAATCCGTCGGGGAATCGAGCGGCTGCCCGACGGCAAACGCAAAACCCAACTCCGCCAATGGCTCCAGTCCCTTTGCGATTGCATGCAGGGCCGCGTCCTCGGTTTCAATACCAGCACCGCCCATGTATGGGGCCAGCTCAAGGCAAAGTGGGAAAAAGCCGGAGTGACCGTCCCCTCCCTCGATAGTCAGATCGCCGCGACCGCCAGCCGCCATGCCCTAACCATCGTCACCCGTAACACCGTGGATTTCGAGAAAACCGGCATCAGGATTCTGAATCCGTTTCTCTGAATGACGTGGCGCAGGCAGTTGCTCTTCAAAACCCCCCACCTTGAACCACCTCACCCCATCCCGAACCACCGCTTGATCTCCGGCCCCGTCGGCAGCATCTCCGTAAATCCAAATGTTCCGCTCTTCTGGATTTCCGCCACCGCGCTAACAAATTCTCTCAACGCTGCCTTGTAAAGCGCGCCGCCCACGCTGATCCGCTTCACCCCTGCCGCTGCCAGATCCTCCACCGAGAATCGCGTGCCCGGGAGGCCCGCCAAAACGGTCACCGGTTTCGAGACCGACGAACAAACCGCTCTCACCGCATCCAGCGTCGGCAGACCGGGAGCGAAGAGCACATCCGCACCCGCCGCTTCGAACGCCTGCAACCGCCGGATCGTATCGTCCAGATCCGCGTTCCCCCGGAAGTAGTTTTCCGCACGGGCGGTGAGCGTGAAGGGAAATGGCAGGGCACGCGCCGCCTCCACAGCGGCAGATAGACGGTCCACCGCTTCCTCGATTTCGTAAAACGGCCGTGACGGATCTCCGGTGTAGTCCTCGATCGAACCGCCCACCAATCCCACCTCGCCTGCCAACCGGAACGTTTCCGCAATGGCACCCGGCGTCCCGCCGAATCCCGCTTCCAGGTCCGCTGAGACCGGCAGATCGCAGGCCTCCACCACACTGCGGGCGCTCGCGATGACCTCATCCCGCGACAGCGCGCCGTCCCACACACCCGCAGCCAGCGCGGAGCCGAAGCTGCTGGTGGCGAGCGCTTGAAATCCCTGAGCCGCCAGCAAACGCGCCGAGCCGGCGTCCCACGGATTGGGAATCACAAACGCTCCCGGGGCCTCGTGCAGCGCGCGGAACAGGAGGGCTTTTTCTTGAGTGGATCGGCGGTTCATGGGGATCTCGGTGGAGAGCGGTAGTCTGTCAGGATTTTCCAAGAGGTAAATGCCGTGAATGAAAACCGACGGCCACTTGCATCCACCATTTTCCCGGTGGAAGTTCCAAGGAACCCAAAAACTACTCCCATGTCACCAATCCATTCCACTCTCTCTCAGATCGACGCCCGGTCCGAATCCATTCCCGGCGGTGGCCCTGACGCCCATGAGGATCTCACCATCGCGGATTACATCCATTGGCTCCGTGCGCGCGGCGAAACCCGTCCCGCTCAACTCTGTTTCCGCACCGGAGACGGAGCGAGCCGCTGGCTCCCCAGACACGATGTCGCAAGATTCGTCCGCGAACACGGGGCCGAGCACCCGTCGGATTACGTGCTGAACCACGGAACCGATTGGGAGCGCGACCTCTTCGGATGATCGCCAACCGGTCCGTCCGCTCTCGAAAACACAGGCGTCCTTGGATTCCGGCCGCCTTCGGAAGCCGCGTCCACCCGATCCGGCGGGCTTTCTTCTTTCCATGACGCGGTCGGCCCGTCGCCCTCTCAGATCGGAAGCCATTCGCACGACCAAAAAACGCGTATCCAAACAATCTAAATCGGACAATGCCACGTATCGGTTGCTCTCCGAATCTTCATGCCATCCGAAGCCTCCTCACGATCCCTTCAACATCAGTAAATTCAAGCCGCGAATATCTGAATTGAATTGAGATTTACTCAGAACGTATCCACCCTCTCAGGACAGAACACACTGTTCTGCATAAAAATGAAGACCCTATTCCTCTCGTTCCTGGTTGCTTCGGCCTCGTTGTCCGTAGCGATGCCGACGGAGATCGCGACATTACTTAAGCAGCGTTCAGATTTACGCAAGCTTGAGCCAGATGCCATCGCGACAATGCGACATGATGTTCCCTTTGCTGATTCGGTCTATGAAGACCCCACTGTCGAAAAGGGATACAAGAGATGGTTTGTTGTAGATGACGGGAAGATCATCGCGTATTACATCGAGATCATCACTACCTTGACTCAAGAAAAGGTAAATCGTGTTGTTGACTCAGACCTGAGCACTAAAGGATTTCAGATGATTTCCAGCGGAGGTGGATTTCTCAGCTCGAGCGAAAAGCTTCCGGCAGGCATGGCGAAGTACTTTTATCTATACGGTGTAGGCGTCCTTTATGATGAGGCACTGTCCAGATACAGTGAGGAGCAGCGACGAGTCGAAGTGGCGGAAGCTACCCATATCAAGAAATTTCTCCAAGCAGAAGCCGCGCCGTGACAGCCCCTACCAGCCGTTCAATTTCAATATTTTTCTCTGATTCCAACCCCGTGTTCGACGCACGCCCCGCTGGTAGGGGTGCCCGCGCTTTACGTTAGTCGATAGAATGGAGACAACCCTTCCACCTCTCCCGCATCATGAAAATTCTGCTGCCCCTGCTCGCCCTGAATCTGCTGACGGACCTCCGCGCGGAGGATGATGTCGTCAGAAAGCCGCATCCTTCCGGCGTGGAGGACAAGGTGATTCAAGATCCGCTCATCGTGCGGGCGCTCGGTCGCTTGGAGGAGCGGCTTGGAATCCGGTTCGACATTCCGTTTCCCGCGGATTTCGATTGTGACGCTTATGCGAAGCGGCCGCTGGCGTTGTGGGCGGAGGATGGCACGAAGATCTGCGTCACCCGCCCCATCGTGAATCCCTTCGACGAGCCACGCACCGTGGAATGGATGATGGGACCGGAAGATCCCAAAAAGCTCGGGAACGGGAGTATCAACTGCGCGTTCGATCTGGACGAGCGCGGAGAGTTTTCCAGGCTGAACTTGCAGGCGGATTGGGCTTCGGTCGGAGGAAATCACCAGTTGGATCGGGGCGACGATGAATCCAGTCGCGATTTTTTCGAACGCGCCCGCCTGACCTATCGGGATCGGGCCAGCAAGGCAAAGAACCCGCAATCCGCACAACTCTATCTGGCCGCGTTTGAGAAACTGGCGGTCGCGATCCAGACCCTGCGCAGCGAAGAGCCGCGCCTCGCGCCGGAAGCGAGGCCGGAGACAGTGAAGTGAGGTTTTGCAGGAGTGGTTCAGGATCGTCCCATCTTTCGGACCATCTGAAACCGACGCTCCTCTGGCTTCCGAGGAGAATCCGCTGGTGGTTGGCTTGTTTTCGGGCGTCCACCGATCGAAGGAGGACATCCGCAGCGAATTCTTTCAATCCTGTTACATTTGAATTCTGGGCGAAGCGGGAGGAACGGATCGATAGGTATCTTGATATTTCCCGCTCCATCTCATATTGACTGCTGGCGGGCTGCCGTAAAATCCAACTTGCGGAACATTCATCATGATCTCGTTTCACGAAAACCATTTGAAGGGCGTGTTCTTCGGAGCCGTGATGATTGCAATCGGCTCAAGTGGCCGGTTGGAGGCCCAGAATGTCCTGCCCGACATCCCGAGGGGCACCATCGCGCTCGAACTGACGCCGGTCGCGACCGGTCTGTCCGCGCCCGACTACGCGATCAGTCCCCCGGGGGACGGCAGCCGGCTTTTCGTTCTGGAGCAGAAGGGCCTGGTGCTGATCATTAAAAACGGAACCCTCCTGCCTGCTCCC
>JBDSNC010000100.1:0-24764 GCA_039915545.1 Luteolibacter sp. | reverse complement strand
ATCCGGCGGCCATCCGGCATCAGAATTCCTGGTTCCTCGCGCCCTTCATCACCAAACCGAATCAATTTCATGGGGATGACTTAGCAGATAAGGTCTGGTCGAGTAAATCGAATCCTACAAACCTTTGATAGGGGCAAAAAAATAAGCGGCCCGGCTGATCATCCCCCTAGGAAAAACCCATTAACCCGGGAGGCATCTCAGTCGGACCGCCTTGTCTTGCGACGCAGAAGAATTACCACGCCTCGGCCCGGCCGACAAGAACTAACTTCGAAAAAATGAAAATATTTTCGGAACGGCCATTTTTCAGCGTCTTTCCATGGCCCAAGCGGTGCGCGCAATCCATCCCTCGTTAGCAAAGCCCTCCCAACCACAAAAAAGAAGCGGCCCGATTGATCATCCACCAGGAAAACCCATTAACCTGGAGGCATCTCAATCGGACCGCCTATTGGTGTCGCGACAAACAAGGAAAAGCACCACGCGTGCCAACTTCCAAAATCAAATACATCATTCTTTACCGTCCACCGCATTGAGCAGGATCCGCAGGGCTCCACCGGAAATCCACACTTCGTAAATCAGGCAGGCCAGCGAGATCCCCATCAGGACCAGCGCTGACAGGAAAGCCGTGATCGCCGCAATCTTGAAGCTGCCGATCACCCCGAGCATCGAAACGACGCAGAGGAACAAGCTGATTGCGCCGAACAACTGCATCGTCCGGATCAGGGTCAGCCGACGCCTGAGATTGTCGATCTGCGCGCGCAACGTCGCATCGCCATTTCGCAGCCACTCGTGGTGGAGATCGCGGATGAGCGCCGAGAGGTGGAGGAAGCGGTTGGTGTAGGAGAGGAAAAGCAGGCTGATGGCAGGAAACAGCAGCGCGGGCGTCGAGACTTCAAGCGTCATGCCCGACGCTATGACGTTTTACGCCCGCGTTGAAGCCTCAAGTGGCGGACCGTGCTCCCCGGATTTTTCAAAACCCGAAAGACCCCGATACCGCCCCGACGTTACGTGCGGATGTTAAAAACCTTCGCCACCCTCTGCCTGATGACCCTCGCCGCTCACGGTGAGGATCCCACCGCCACCATCAGCCTGCCCGATACTCCCGAACTCAAGCTGGGAGACGACTCGATGCCAAAAGCAGGCGTGGATGCCGGCACGGTCACCGAACACATCTGGAAAGACTCCAAGGTGTTTCCGGGAACCATCCGCCAGTATTTCGTTTACACGCCCGCCAAGCTCGATCCCTCGAAACCTGCGGCGGTGATGGTGTTCCAGGACGGACATACCTATCTGAATCCCACCGGCGACTTCCGCGCCACCGTCGTGATGGACAATCTCATCGCCGCCGGAGAGATCCCGCCGATGATCGGAATTTTCATCAATCCCGGCAACCTCGACGCCGAACTGCCGAAGGATCCATGGAAAGGCAATAACCGCAGCCTCGAATACGACACGCTGTCCGACGCCTACGCGCGTTTCCTAACCGATGAAATCCTCCCCGAAGTCGCCAAGACCCACCCGCTCACCAGCGACCCGGAACAACGCGCCATCTGCGGCCTCAGTTCCGGCGGCATCTGCGCGTGGACCGTCGCCTGGCAGCGTCCGGATGCCTTCCGCAAGGTGGTTTCGCAGATCGGCAGCTTCACCAACATCCGCGGCGGCGATGTCTATCCGGGCCTCATCCGCAAGACCCCGCCGAAGCCGATCCGCGCCTTTTTCCAAGACGGCGTCAACGATCTCGACAACCCGCACGGCTCCTGGCCCCTTGGCAACATGCAGATGCAGGCGGCGCTCAAGTTCGCGAAATACGACCACCGCTACGTCTGGACCCGCGGCAGCCACTCCGGCAAGGACGGCGGTATGATTTTCCCGGACACCCTGCGCTGGCTCTGGCGGAAAAACTGAGGGTGCACGAGTTCGAGCGACGGCCGCTTGAAATCCATTGAAAACCCGCGCCGGTTGTTCAACTGTCCTTCAACTTCGAAATTCAGTGAAAACCTCATTTAAAGCCGCAGCCAGTGTTGTTTCAGCCCTCGTCCTCTCAAACTGCGGCGCACCGCCCGCCGCTAACAACAGCGTCGCCGGTGCCACCTCGGGACGCACCCACCAAGGAGCGGTCCTCGGTGCCGCGGGTGGCATGTCCGGCAAAGCCCGCGAGGAAGAACTACGCAATCGTTACTAAATCCATCTTGCCCGGTCTTTCGGGGCGTCCAATTTCAGGACGCTTCTTTTTTTTGGGATGAATCCGCCGTTTCATTCCTCACACACCCAGCAAGCCACATTCACCCATGCACCGTCTCACTGTTTTCCTGTTCGGCCTGATCGCCATTTCATCCCCCGCCAGGGCCCAGTTCGAGCTGGGTGGCGGCACTTCCTCGACGGCCACGCTGGTTTCCGAGGAGAAAACCATCGCACCGGGCAAATCCTTTTCCGTCGCCCTCCAGCTCGTCCATCCCGAGGAATGGCACAGCTACTATCAGAATTCCGGCGGCGTCGAGCTGCCTCCTGCGATCGAGTGGAAACTGCCGGAAGGATTCACCGCCGGGCCGATCCAGTGGCCGGTGCCTGAAGTGAAGGACGGCTATTTCGGCAAAAGCTTCGCCTACCTCGGCAGCCCGGTTTTCATCGTCGATCTCACGGCACCCGCCACCTTAAAGGTCGGCGAAACCGTCACCCTAACTGCCGACGCGAAGTGGCAGATCTGCAAGGACAGTTGCATCAACGAAAAGCGCACGCTCTCCCTGTCGCTCGGTGTCACCGCCACCGCTGAGAAAAATCCCGCCACCGCCGGACTCTTTAAAAAGGCGCGCGCCAGCCAGCCGGTGAAGGCACCTTCCTGGAAATTCTCGGCCACCACCGCCGGCGATGAGGTCCAGCTCCGAATCGAGCCTGACGCGGCGTTCAAGGACACTCCCGTCGACTTCATTCCGAACCAGACCTTCCTTCAACCTGCCAGCGCCGGAGGAAAAATCACCCGCGACGGCAGCGCGTGGCTGGTCAATCTGAAGCGCGCCACCAAGGACACATTCGACAAACCGATTCCCCAGAGAAAATCGTTCTCCGGAATTCTTGCAGGTCCCACAGCGGTTGAAGTTCCGGACACGGCCATCGCGAGCGCACCTGCCCAATCCCTCCCCCTTTCGAAATACCTGCCCATTCTCGGTGGCATGCTGCTAGGCGGACTGATCCTGAATCTGATGCCCTGCGTCTTCCCGGTGATCGGCCTGAAGATCATGGGCTTCGTCCAACAGGCGGGATCAGATCGGAAGAAAATCGCCATGCACGGCATCACTTTTGCAGGTGGCGTGCTCGCCTCCTTCGGCGTGATCAGCGGCATCCTCTTCGCCGCCAGAGCCGCGGCGGGCGGCGGCGCGGACTCCATCGGCTGGGGCTATCAGCTCCAGAATCCGTGGGTGGTGCTCGTTCTCATGCTGCTCATGTTCGTGCTCGCGCTGAACATGTTCGGTCTCTTCGAGCTCGGAACCTCCGCCACCTCGGTCGGTGGTTCGCTGCAATCGAAACAAGGCCTGGGCGGATCGTTTTTCTCCGGTGTGCTCGCCACCGTCGTCGCCACGCCCTGCTCGGCCCCCTTCCTCGGCGTGGCCATTGGGGCTGCGATCGCGCTGCCCGCGTTCCAGTTTTTCGCTGCATTCGCGGCCATGGCCATCGGACTCTCGCTGCCCTATCTGATTCTATCTATTTTCCCGAACCTGATCAACTTCCTCCCCCGCCCGGGCGTGTGGATGGAAAGCTTCAAGCAGGCGATGTCGTTTTTCCTCTTCGCCACCGCCGGCTACCTGCTGTGGGTGTATGCCGGACAGATCGGGTTGGAAAACCTGCTGGGCCCGATCTTCGGACTGAGCGGCATCGCCATCGCGGCATGGATCTACGGCCGCTGGTATCTGCCGCACCTCTCCCCGGCCACCCGCTGGACGGCGCTCGCACTGACCGTCCTTTTCGCCATCGGTGGATACATGCTCATCAAACCTCCGCAGAAATCCGGACTGGTCTGGGAAAAATGGTCCCAACAGACGGTCGATGACCTGCTCGCGAAAGGAACTCCCGTTTACATCGATTTCACCGCCCAGTGGTGCGCGACCTGCCAGGTGAACAAGCACCACGCCTACGACGCCGAGGTTGTCGCGCTGATGAAACAGAAGGGAATCGTCACGCTCAGGGGAGACAAGACGAACGCCAATCCGGAAGTCGATGCGAAGATCCAGGAACTCCACCGCGCCGCGATTCCGGTCAATGTCCTTTATGTTCCAGGCAAGGAACCGATCATTACCCCGGAACTTCTATCAGCCGGTTATCTCAAGGAGCTATTCAACAGGGAAGTGCCTTCGCCGGAGCCAGGCAAGTGATCAGGAAATCCCATTCAACCGTTTCCGGACGGCTTCAAGCGCAGCCTGGCTCACCGCCAGTTTGAAATCCCTGCGGTTGCGCGGATGGAAGGTGCGGAAAGACGTGGTCTCCCCACCCTTCACCGCCACCGCAAGCCATGCGGTCCCGACCGGTTTATCCTCCGACCCGCCTCCGGGTCCGGCGATGCCCGTCACGGCGACTGCGATGCAAGCACCGCTGGCATGCAGCGCGCCTTCCGCCATTTGGCGGGCGACCGTCTCACTAACTGCACCATGTAATTCGATGTCAGCGGCGGAAACACCTAACATTTTAATCTTCGCCTCGTTCGCGTAGGTCACGAAGCCGTGGGTGAAAACCTCGCTCGATCCCGGAACATTGGTGATCCGGTGGGAAATGAGACCACCGGTGCAGCTTTCCGCCGTCGCGAGCTTCATACCGCGCTCGGCCATGAGACCGACGACCGTTTTCTCCAGCGAGGAACCGTCATCGCTGATCAGATAACTTTCGAAGCGCTCCAGCGCGATCTTCCGCCCTTCCGCAAGCGCTTCGGAATTTCCTATCAGCCTCAGATCCACCTCGCCAATGTGGGCGCAGTAGCCGTATTCCAGTCCCGGCACTTCCGACAGGCGCTGGTCGATTCCATCGTGGAAGTCACTTTCACCGATGCCGGTGAATTTCAGCTCCAGCGCCGCGTTCGCCGTTTCCAGTCCGGACAGGGCTTTCAACCGCGGCGCCACCTCGTCATGGAACATCGGATAGAGCTCGCGCGGCGGGCCGGGCAGGAGAAACACCGCGCAGTTCGAGCGTCCGTTGAGTCTCGGCGGAACATAAACGCCGGGTGCGGTGCCGTTCGCGTTCGGCAGCACGTCAGCCCCCACCAGCGACAAGGCCTGCTTGCGGTTGGCATCCGCCATCGGACGACCGCGCATGGCGAAAAAATTCTCGATCGAGCGCAGCGCCGCCTCATCCGTGATGAGCTCCAAGCCGAGCACCTCGCCCGTGATCTCGCGGGTCAGATCATCGCTCGTCGGCCCTAGACCGCCGGTTACGATGACTGCGTCCGATCGCATTACCGCCTCTTCGAGCGCCTCGCGGATTGCGTCGCCGTCGGGCACGGTAGTCTGCCGGGTGATGCGCAGGCCGAGCATGAAAAGCTCGCGGCCGAACCAGGCACCGTGGGTGTTCAGGGTGTTGCCAAGCAGGAGTTCGGTGCCGGTGTTGAGGATCTCGATGCGCATCGGCGCACCTTCAAACGGGGATCGCATCCGATCAAGGCTCGATATTCCACCGGTTCAACCGGGCGGCCGCGAACCAAAGCAAGCCCGGCACCATGAGGCTGAGCGCGAACGCCCACCCGGGAGAAACATGCCCCGCCTGCCCAATTGCGGCGAAGAGGAACCCCATCGGCAGGCTGCCACAGGCAAGTGCCGTTAGAAACTGTCCGAACGGCATGCGGACCAGGCCCGCCATGCACGAGACGGCCTCCGGCAGGATCGGCAGCGCCCGCGACAAGGCCACCACCCAGCCACCTCCGTTTGCAAACAGCGCCCTGCCTTTTTCAAAATCCCGGTCACCCAACCAGCGTCGCGCGAGGCGTTCGCCAAACATACGCCCCACCCCGTAGCCCGCCAATCCGGCGCACATCAACCCGCTCCCAGCAATCAAACCGCCGACCAAAGTCCCGTAAATGAAACCCAGCGCCGAGATCACCACGGTGCTCGGCACCGGAAATAACAGATCTGCCGCCAGCAGCAGAATCCCCGCCGCCCATGCCCACGGACCGGCGCTCTCCAACCAGCGGACGCTGCCCTCCAACGTGAACCGCGATTCCCACCCCGCGCCCCAGATCATCCAGGTAACGAGGACCAGGGCGGCTAGCGCGAGAAAAAACCAGAGCAGCCTCATGAGATAAAATCAGATCGAATGCGATGCCACGAAAAAGCGCCGCCCCGCATGGCGGAGTGGCGCCGTTGAAATCCAACAGTGTCGTTTATTTCTCCTCCGGCTCTTCTCCTCTTTCGCCGCCTGCAGCCTTTTGTTTTCCTTCTTCCAGGCGCTGCTTGAATCCGTCCAGACTTTCCGCGATCTCGCTTTCAGGCGCATAGGCCTTCGCTTCGTCCACGGCCTTGATCGCTTCGTCGAACTTTTTCTGTTGGGCGAAGATCATCCCGCGGGTCGCCATCAGTTGCTGGGTTTCATCACTGGGAAATCCGCCTTCCTTGAGTGTCTTGTCAAGAAGGACCATGGCACCGTCAAAGTCCTGCTTCTGGGCCAGTTCCGTCAGATCCTGCTGGAACTTCGCGATACGTGCTTTCGTGGCGGCCGCTTTGCCGAATCCGGTCTCGTCCTTGGGATCAGCCGCCTTGATCTGCTCGACGATGTCGCTGTAGAAATTCGCAACAATGGTGTCGTTGAGTTCCATCGCATTGAGCGCGGCGAGGAGCGCCTTCGCTTTCTCAACGCCCTTTGCCTTTTCGGCCGATTTGAACGACTCGTCCCGCACGGTCTTCCTGGCCAGGAGTTCATCGAGATGCTTGACGTAAACCTCGGGGCCACCCTCCTTGTAACCGGTGGCGGCGAAGGGTTTCCCGGTGGCATCCGTTAGCAGGATGGTAGGATAACCCTCGATACCGTATTTTTTCCCGAGTTCATCGTTCTGTTTGATCGTCTCCTCGGTCAGCTTGGATTTGTCCTTCGGGAAATCGACCTCAACCGGGACGAACTTGTCCTTGGTGCCGGTCTTATAGGACTCTTTGCTGAAAACCTCCTCGTTCAGCTTGATGCACCATCCGCACCAGTCGGAGCCGGTGAAATCCATCAGAAGGTCCTTCTTCGATTCCGCCGCTTCCTTTTTCGCCGCGGCGAAATCGGACGACCAGCCTTCGCCCCCGGCGAAAGCGATTCCAGCGAGGCCAATCGCAGCCAGCGCCGCGCACGTTTTGATGTTCATCTTCATGGTCATGTGTTTCGCGGCCAACTTTGACCGGAAATCACATGCCGTCTAGATGAATTCTCAGGACGCTCAGGCGTAGCCGAGCCATGGGCCCAGCCATTTTTCCGCCTCGGCGAGGGACATGCCCTTGCGTTTCGCGTAATCCTCGATCTGGTCCTTCTGAAGCTCGGAAATGGCGAAGTAGTGGCTCTCCGGATGCGAGAAATAGAGCCCGCAGACGGCCGCACCGGGATGCATGGCGCAGCTTTCGGTAAGGGTGACGCCGGTGGCGTCGGATGCGCCGAGCAGATCGAACAGGATCGGCTTCTCGGTGTGGTCCGGCTGTGCGGGATAGCCCGGCGCGGGACGGATGCCCTGGTAGTTCTCGTGAATGAGCTGGTCGTGCGTGAGCTCGTCCTCGGTTTCATAGCCCCACTCGACGCGGGCCTTGTGGTGGAGGTACTCGGCAAACGCCTCGGCGAAACGGTCGGCGATGGCTTTCACCATGATCGCACCGTAGGGATCGATTTCCTTATCCAGTTCGTCCGCGAACTCGTGCGCGCCGTGGATGCCGACCACGAAGCCGCCGACGTAGTCCGGCGTAGCGGCGATCACCGGTCGCCGCGAGCCACCATCCCCCACAAACTCCCAGTCCTCCAACCCGGCCGCTTTGGGATTTTCCAAAACATAACTCCGCTGATTCCAATATTCATCCGCATCCCGGATGATGTGATCATACGACTCTTTCTGCCACAGCGAGCCCTCACGCCCCAACAGAACATTGATTTCCTTCGCTGAAGCCGACTTGATCCCCTGCATGATCGTGGAAAGCGAATAACCTTCCCTCGGCTTGATCAGAAAATGCACATGATTCGGCATCACACACCACGGACCTAGGTCGTAATGATCCCCGTCGAAATGAAACAACGCATTGCAGACCACTTGTGCGATCTCAGGTCGCTTCATCCAACACTCTCCATACCCCGCGTGCAGAGCAGATTCCATCCGTTCGTTGTAAAGTCCTTCGAGTTCGTATTTGAGTTGATCGGACAGAGTTGAATCTCCGCCGTCCTCGGCTTCCTTGAGTTTGAGAAGTAACTCCTGCTTTTCTTGCTGATACCCCGTGATAACGGATTGCGGGAGAGAATCCCCGAGCCGGAAAGTGACTGCGTATGTCGCTCCATCCTGGTGCCAGTGAGGAAGGCGGCCGGCGTCGTTTCGGGTGATAGATTTTTCAGGCTGGAGGAATGACGGGCTCATTCGCGGCGACCGGTGATCGCCGCTACATGGCGCAACCCAATCCGATAGAGCAACGTTAGGCTTGCCCGAATCCTTCTTGAGCTGCTGGCGGAGGCTGTGGAAACGGGTGCGCTCGGTGGTGCGCGACTCGTCGGTCCAGACGATCACATCATCGCCATCCGCGTTCGCCGGGAAGAATCCGTAGATACCTTCCGCGTGGCAGCGGTCCTCGTCGATGATGCGGTCCACCCAGAACAACGCATCTTGATAGAGCTTGCCTGCTTCGATGGCACCTTCGGCGTTTTTCGTCTTGAGCGTCTTGGTTTCACGGTCCCACACGCCGCGAAGTTCCCATGCGTGGAAGAACGGCGTCCAGTCGATGAACCTGGCGAGTTCGCGCAGCGAAGGCCTCGTGATCGTGCGGGTGCCAGTGAACGCTGGCACGGGCGGTGTGTAGTTCGCCCAATCGTATTTCGGTCCGGCGGCGCGGGCGGCGGCAAGCGGGAGTGTTTCCTTTTTCGGGCCACCGAGGAAATTTTCGCGGAGCTTCTGCTGCTTCGCGCGGTTTTCCACTTCGAATGCCTGACGCTGGTCTTTTGATAGAAGTGAGGTCGTAACGGGCACCGAACGGGATGCATCCAACACGTGAACAACCGGCCCCGAATAATGCTGCGCGATCTTGATTGCCGTGTGCGCGGCGGAGGTGGTCGCACCGCCGATGAGCAATGGCACTTTGAAACCGAGCCGTTCCATTTCTTTCGCAACGTGGACCATTTCATCGAGCGATGGAGTGATCAGACCGGACAAACCAATCACGTCAGCGCCGAGTTCGACAGCTTTCGCCAGAATCTTGTCGCAAGAAACCATCACGCCCATATCGGTGACTTCGAAGCCGTTGCAGGACAACACGACGCCTACGATGTTCTTGCCGATGTCGTGCACGTCGCCCTTCACGGTCGCGATCAGGAAACGTCCGGCGGAACGCGCTCGCTCGGCAAGTTTCAACGCCTCGTCATCGGTTAGCGCGGGGTTCTCTACTTTCAAAGCAGCGATGTCCCCAGCGAGATATTCCGCCTTGTCGGCTTCCATATAGGGGAAAAGCCAGGCCACCGCCTTTTTCATGACGCGAGCGGATTTCACGACCTGCGGCAGGAACATTTTCCCCGCGCCGAACAGGTCGCCGACCACGCCCATGCCGTCCATCAGCGGGCCTTCGATCACTTTCAGCGGTCGCACGTATTTGACGCGGGCTTCCTCGGTGTCCTCGTCGATGTATTTGTCGATGCCACGAAGCAACGCATGTTCGAGGCGTTTTTCCACCGGATCATTCCGCCAGGCGAGGTCCTCCTCGATCTTCTTGCCACCGACGTTCTTGTAGCTTTCGGCAAGCTCCAACAGACGCTCGGTGGAGTCCGGACGGCGGTTGAGAAGCACGTCTTCGACGCATTCGAGAAGATCCTTCGGAATTTCATCGTAAACCTCGAGCATTCCGGCGTTCACGATACCCATGTCCATGCCCGCGTTTCCGGCATGATAGAGGAAGGCGGAGTGCATCGCCTCGCGCACCTTGTTGTTGCCCCGGAAGGAGAAGGAAATGTTGGAAACACCGCCGGAAACCTTCGCGCCGGGCAGGTTCTCCTTGATCCAGCGGGTGGCGTTGATGAAGTCGATGGCGTAGTTGTTATGTTCCTCGATTCCGGTCGCGACCGTGAGGATGTTGGGATCGAAAATGATGTCGTCCTGATTGAACCCGACCTCGTCGACGAGTATCCGATAGGCGCGCTCGCAGATCCGGATCTTCTCCTCGTAGCTCGCCGCCTGGCCGTTTTCATCGAATGCCATCACCACCACCGCCGCGCCGTAACGCATGATGTGGCGGGCCTGCTTCTTGAAATTCTCCTCGCCCTCCTTGAGCGAGATCGAGTTCACGATGCCCTTGCCCTGGAGATATTTCAGGCCTTCCTCAAGGATCTCCCACTTCGAGGAATCGACCATGATCGGCACTTTCGCGACGTCAGGCTCGCCTTGGAGCAGGCTGAGGAAACGGGCCATCATCGCTTTGCCGTCGATGAGTCCGTCGTCGAAACAAATGTCGATGACGTTCGCGCCATTGCCGACCTGTTGGCGCGCCACTTCGACCGCGGCTTCGAGATCACCCGCCCTAACCAGCTTCGCAAACTGTGGTGAGCCGGCGACATTCGCGCGCTCACCGATCATCAGGAAGCGCTTGTCGGAAGTGTGGTTGTAGGCCTCGGTGCCGGAAAGGCGGAGGGCGTGGGGGATGATTTTCATTTGGAGAAGGAAGAGTTGAACCGCAAAGGCGCGAAGGTCGTGAAGGGATCGCGAAGTAAAGAAGAATAAAGGATTAGGATGGGAAATTGTGCACGAGGCGTTTGATGCCGTCTTTGAGGAGCATTGTGCGGAAATTGATGAGCAATCCGAGATGATTGTTGGACATGCGCAAATAAATGAGCACTTGCGAAGAGTGAATCTGGACCAAAGCTTCGACCGTCTTGAGTTCGACCACAAGGCAGCCTTCGACTAGCAGGTCGATGCGATAGGCGTCGGGGATCACCAGTCCTTTGTAGGTGATAGGAAGGAGTAATTGCCGCACAGATCCAATCCCACGCAGGCTCAGCTCGTGCTGCAAACTGGCCTCATAGGATGACTCAAGGAGTCCAGGCCCCAAATCCTGATGGACCTCAATCGCCGCCCCAATTACCTCGTTTGATAATTTGTTCAGATACTCCTTCATCGCTTCATGGTGTTATTTGCTTTGATCCTTCGCGATCACTCCGCGACCTTAGCGCCTTTGCGGTTATCTTACCGAATCACGGGCACTTCCCGCGGAGCGAATTTGGCGACGGCCTGCGCGATGGCCGCGACGTGTTCCGGGGTATTTCCGCAGCAACCGCCTGCAAGGTTGAGCAGGCCGGCTTTGGCGAATTCAGCCATGTAGTCATACATGTGCTTCGGCTCCAGGTCGAAGCCGGTGGGCGCGAGCGGGTTTGGCAGGCCGGCGTTGGGATAACAGGAAATACAGGTGGCGGCGCAGGCTGATAGTTCCTCGAGGTGCGGACGCATCAGGTCCGGTCCGAGGGAGCAGTTCAGGCCGATGGCGAGCGGCTTCACGTGGGCGAAGGCGTTCCAGAGGGCTTCGACTTTCTGCGCGGAAATCATCGTTTCACCACCGAGTCCGACGGCTGCCGAGACGATCACCGGCAGACGATAATTTTTCTCAGCGAAAATTTCCTCAATGGCCACGCAAGCGGCCTTGGCGTTGAGTGAATCGAAAATCGTCTCGACCATCAGGATGTCGCATCCGCCTTCGATCAGACCGAGGATCTGGTGGCGATAGGCGGCGAGCACCTGATCGAAAGTCACCACGCGGAAGCCGGAATCGTTCGCGTCCGGTGAGTTGCTGAGCGAAACGGTCAGCGGCCCGATGGCCCCGGCGACGTAGCGCTTGCGGCCGGTGTCGGTGCCGACGTCGTCCGCCCACTTGCGGCAGAGACGCGAGGACTCGACGTTCACTTCCCAGGCGAGATCGTTGAGAAAATTGTCTTCGAGGATTTTCTGGAAAAACTCCGGATCCTTGCGGCCACCCTTTTCGCGGGGGTCTTCGACAAAAAACTCGCTCTGCGCCAGACCGGTGGCGGAGAAGGTGTTCGTTTCGCAGATGTCCGAGCCGGCTTCGTAGAAACGCTTGTGAATGTCGCCAATGACTTCCGGGCGCGTGATGGAAAGGATGTCGCCGTTGTTGAGCAAATCCTTCTCGTTTTCCGCGAAACGGGAGCCGCGGGCATCAGCCTCGTTGAGACCGTAAGTCCGGATCGTGGTTCCCATCGCCCCGTCGAGGACGAAAATTCGCTCGGTGAGGGCGCGTTGGATTTCAGCGGTAGCGTCGGCCTGTGGCATGCCGGGACGGTAGCCATGAAACGCCTCAATTCAAGAAACAAATCTTCGTATCCGGATATGATGATGGGACATTGAAAATATAACGAACGACCGCGACCACGGGACTTGTTGATTTACCTTTGCCCCCTTCGAGGATAAGGTCCGCGCATGAGCGGAGCGGCGGCGGAAAGTTTTCATGAACAATACCGCGAACTGCATGCCGAGCCGTTGGCCCGACCGTTTCCGGTCGTCACCGGACCGGTGATGGTGGCTTATCGCGCCATCCTTTTCACCCCGGCTGAGGCAGCGGGGCATGCAGCAGCGGTCGCCGGATTGGCGGAATTGCCCGAAGTGGAGGCGACGCCGGTGCAGAACGGTTTCCAGCTCCTGCGCTGGGCGAAGGTGGACCTGCGGATCGAACGGCATACGGAATTCACTGCATTCACGGTGATCGCGCCGCAGTCGGGCACGCCGTTTGCCGAGTCCGCGATGGATTACCTGCCGGAAAACTGCCTGGATGGCATTCCGGGGAGGATTCTGGTCGCTGTGGAAATCGCCACCGAGCAAGTGTCGATCTCCGACGTGGAAAGCGGTCGAAGCATGGAACGGGTGTCCGGGATCTTTGACCGGGAACGCTTGGTCGGGGCATGGGTGGTCGAGCGGGTCGCCTCGGTGTGGAGCCATTTCCGGCTCGATGAACGCGGGGCCACCCGCTTTCTGGTCCAAGGCCACCGGCTCACACCGGGACGCTACGGGCGGCTTCTGCAACGCCTTGTGGAAATTGAAACCTACCGCATGGCCGCGCTGCTGAGCCTGCCTCTCGCGCGGGAATTGCTCCCCCAGGTGGAAGCCCTCGAAGCGCAACACGTCGCCCTCGTCGAGCGCATCGGGGCCATGGACGACGGCGATGAACGCACCCTGCTCGGCGATCTGACAAACCTCTCCCTCACCACCGAGCGCCTCCAGGCCCGCTGCGGATCGCGCTTCAGCCTCACCGAT
The DNA here is from genome assembly GCA_039915545.1 of Luteolibacter sp. Classification (GTDB taxonomy): domain Bacteria; phylum Verrucomicrobiota; class Verrucomicrobiia; order Verrucomicrobiales; family Akkermansiaceae; genus Luteolibacter. Next base: position 11,335 of record JBDSNC010000100.1, on the reverse strand, counting down.
TCTTACGCCCGCATCCTCTCCGCCCGTGTCCGGGAACTGCGCGAGGAACAGGTGCCAGGCTATCAGACGATCAGCGAGTTTTTCGACCGTCGGCTCTCCCAAGCCTGGCACACCTGCGAAACCGCCGAAGCCGGACTCAACGCCCTGTCAGCCCGCCTCGAATCGACCACCGGCCTGCTGCGCACCCGCGTGGAGGTGAACCTGCAAAGCCAGAACCAAATGCTGTTAGCCAGCGTCGACCGCCGGGCAGCCGCTCAACTCCGCCTGCAGCACAATGTCGAGGGGCTCTCGGTCGTCGTCCTCACCTACTACCTCGCCAACCTGCTGAAACTCGCGATGGAGGGAACCGAAGCCGCCGGAGTTCATTTCAACACCGACATGATGATCGCACTGGCCCTGCCACTGGTGGCCGGCGGCGGGTGGTGGATGGTTAGAAGAGCGAGAAACGGCAGCCACTGAATCAAGCATTTGACAAAACGCTCTCATCCCCGACTCTTTGCACGGAAGGGGTGTGGCCGATCATGATCCCCTTCCCCAGCATGTCCGCATGAGCTCCTCCGCCAATCGAACTGTCCGCACCGCGTTGATCCCTTGGGTCCTCGCGATTGTGGCGCTGTTCGGATTGATCGCCCTTGCTCCGGATCATTCACACACGAAAAAGAGCGATTCCTCGGATGAAATCGGCCTTTCACAAATCGCGCACAGCACCCCGACGCCCGGACGAATCTTCAATCCACACGTATTTCTCGAGCCCTCTCCCTCCGACGGAATCGAATTTCTGAAGTCCTCCTCGTTGTTTCTGCACATTGAAACCCGCCGGGATTTGCCTGCAGTTCGTTCCCTTCGGGGCGAAGTCCAAGGTCGTGCGCCGCCAGTGGATTTGCTTTCCTGAATGTGACTCGCCAACACAGGCAACCGCCTGCTGACATGGGTGAAACATTCGATTCCGCGGATCCCTTTTGATCCCGGAAATTCCCACCCGTCCTGATGACGTGGTTCCACATCCGCCCGGCCAACTTGCGTCCGGCTAACACCCTTGCCCTTTGGCAGACTCCTTCCATTCCATTTTTCATCCAATGAACACTTTCAGATCAGAACATCCAATCACTCCGTCCCTAACGAATCGCACCAACCTCAACCCAACCCGCCTGTCATGATCAAGTGGCTTTTCCCAAAAATCATCGGCGGCAAGAACGAGCGTGAGGTGAACCGCATCCGGCCGACCGTCGCCCGCATTAACGAAATCGAAGGAGCGCTCCAGCGCGAGCCTGTCGAGAAACTCCTGCAGCTCACCACCACCTGGCAGAAGCAGCTCGCCCGCTATCACCCGCTAAACGCTCCACCGAAGTCGCTGATCGAGCAACTGGACGAAACCGGACTACGCGACGCAGCCGAAGCCGTTGAGTCCCGCCTGTCGGTTCTTCGCAAGGAGTTCCCGTCGCTGCCGAAACAGGTCGCCGCCACGGTGGAGTCGATTGAAAACGCGAAAGCCGCCTTCCATCAGATCGAGGGACATTTCGGAAAATCCCGGGCGAAGTATCTGGGGACGATTCTCCCAGAGGCCTACGCCGTCGTCAAAAACGCCGCCCGCCGCCTGTCGGGCAGCGAGATCAGCGTCAATGGGCAGTCTATGAAATGGCAGATGGTTCATTTCGACGTCCAGCTCATCGGCGGCATCGCCGTCCACCGCGGGATGATCGCGGAAATGCAAACCGGTGAGGGAAAAACCCTCGTCGCCACTCTGCCGGTCTATCTGAACGCACTCACCGGCCTCGGCGTGCACGTCGTCACCGTCAACGATTACCTCGCGAAACGCGACTCCGAGTGGATGGGCGCGCTCTTTCGTTTTCTCGGGCTGACCGTAGGCTGCATCGAAAACTCCATGCCGCCATGGGAGCGCCGTGACGCATACGCGTGCGACATCACCTACGGCACCAATTCCGAGTTCGGCTTCGACTACCTCCGCGACAACGGGATGGCCTCCACCAAGGACGAGCAGGTCCAGCGCGGCCACTACCTCGCGATCATCGACGAAGTGGACTCGGTGCTCATCGACGACGCCCGCACCCCGCTCATCATCACCGGCGCGTCCTCCCGGTCCAACGATCAGTTCGACGCCCACAAGCCGGTCGTCGAGCAGCTCGTGAAGCGCCAGACCGAGCTCTGCAACAACTTCGCCGCCGAAGCGAAGCGGTTGTTCGAAAAAGGCGACACCGCCGCGGCCGGCCTCACGCTGTTGAAGCTCAAGCTCGGCCAACCGCGCAACCGCCAGTTCATGCGCTTCATGGAAGATCCGGAAATGCGCCGGCTGTTGGAGAAAACCGAGCTGTCCTCGGAGCACGGTGCCTTCCAGAAGGATCTCTTCAAGCTCAAGGAGGAGCTCTATTTCGTCGTCGATGAGAAAAAGCACGACGCCGATCTGATGGAAAAAGGCCGCAGGTTTCTATCACCCGGCGATCCGGATTCATTCACCATCCCCGACATCGGCCCGCTCCTCGCCGCCATCGATGCCGACCAGGAACTAACGCACGAGCGGAAGGCAACCGCCAGAAGGGACATCCAGAATCAGTCGGACGCCCAGACCGGGAAGATCCATGGCATTTCCCAACTGCTCAAGGCCTACTGCCTTTACGAACGGGATGTCCATTACGTCGTCCGCGACGGCAAGGTCACCATCATCGACGAAAGCACCGGCCGTGAAATGGCGGGCCGCCGCTGGTCCGACGGCCTCCATCAGGCGGTCGAAGCCAAGGAAAAAGTCGCCATCGAAAAGGAGAGCCAGACCTTCGCCACCATCACCATCCAGAACTACTTCCGGCTCTACGAAAAACTCGCGGGCATGACCGGAACCGCCGAAACGGAAGCCGCGGAGTTCCACGATATCTATCAACTCGACGTACTGCCTATCCCGACGAACACGCCGAACATCCGGATCGATGAGAACGACCAGATTTTCAAGACCCGCCGCGAGAAGTTCAACGCGGTGATTGAAAAGATCGAAAGGGCCCACGCCAGCGGCCAACCGGTCCTCGTCGGCACGGCTTCCGTCGAATCCTCGGAGACCCTCTCTCGTCTGCTCAAGCGGTCGAAAATCCCGCACTCGGTGCTCAACGCGAAGTTCCACGAACAGGAGGCGGAGATCGTCGCCCTCGCAGGACAACGCGGCGCCGTCACCGTTTCTACCAACATGGCCGGCCGCGGCACCGACATCAAACTCGGCGAAGGCGTGGCGGCACTCGGCGGACTGTTCGTCATCGGCACCGAGCGCCATCCGTCGCGCCGGGTCGATCGCCAGCTCCGCGGGCGTTGTTCGCGCCAAGGCGATCCCGGCCGCTCGCAATTCTTCATTTCACTGGAGGATGATCTGATGCGCAACCACGCGTCGCCGGACCGCATGGCCGCGCTGATAGAACAAGCGGCGAAACCCGGAAAATCCTCGTCACTCGGCACCCTCGTCGAGACCGCGCAAAGGAAGGTCGAGCAGCGGGACTATCAGGGCCGCAAGCGCGTGCTCGATTTCGACGACGTGATGAACCTGCAGCGCGAGATCGTCTACGGCTACCGCAACGAGGTGCTCACCACCGAGAACACCCGCAAGCTCGTCCACGACATCATCGGGGAAATCATCCCTGCGGGCGTTCACCGGCATCTCGCCGATTGCGATCCCCACGATCCCGATCACGGCGAGCTGTTGGAGTGGATCCGCTCCACTCTTCCCATCAGGGTCGGTCCGGACGAACTGGCGAATCAGAGAGCGGAATCGATCTCCGCGATGTTAGTGGACAGCGGACGGGACGCCTATGAAGCCCGGGTCCGCGGCCTGCCGGTGGAAACGCTCGAACAGGAGGAACGCCGCATGGTGCTCGTCGCCATCGACCGACACTGGCAGGAACACCTCACCGACATGGACGAGCTGCGCGAAGGCGTTTACCTCCGCGCCCAGGGCCAGAAGGATCCGCTCGTTGAATACAAAAACGAAGGCTACGAGCTTTTCGTCACCCTGATGGACGCGGTGAAACAGGACGCTCTGCAAAACCTGTTACGCTCCGCCGCCGGTCTGGAAGCGTTCCTCGCACAGATTCACAGCGGAGTGCCGGAGGAAAACAAGCTCAAGCTCAATCTCCCCGAACGCCAACCCGCCGGAACACCCGGCCGCAACGACGCCTGCACTTGTGGTTCAGGGAAAAAGTTCAAGCAATGCTGCGGTCGCTTTGCCTGATTCTGTAATATGGACAACCCGAGCCCATGCAAGACCTCGCCCACGTCTTCCCGGCTATCGTGCCTGTAATCCGATTGGATCGGGTGCAAAAAGTCAGTTCAAGGATTCGAAAACGCACGATTTCCCAAGTGCGGGTCCGCGCAATCCTCACAACTGCGATGGGTATGCCTTTTGCTGGATGAATTTGACAACCCACATCCTTATGAAAGAAAAACAAAACTGCATCTCCGCCTGCAACAAGCTCCTTCGTGGTGAGATCTCCGCGATAGAAACCTATCAACAGGCTCTCGAAAAAATCGACGACAGTCCACGACTCGCCGTGCTGGAAGAAATTCTGGAAGACCACCAGAAGAACACCGGCGCGCTTCGGAATCATATCTCCTCAATGGGCGGCATTCCTGACACCGCATCCGGCCTCTGGGGAAACTTTGCGCGCGCGGTCGAGGGCACCGCCAAACTTCTGGGAGACTCGGCGACGATCACGGCCCTCAAACAAGGAGAGGAACACGGAATCGACGAATATAGGACGGCATTGAACGATCCGAATGTCATGGCTGAAGCCAAGGTGATGTTCCGCGACGTGCTGATTCCGCGATTGCAAAAACACGTCACCCAGCTCGAACGCCTCACCGCCTGACTTTTCCAAAAAATCAAACTGAAACCAATACGTGGGACGACGCCATGCCGCTCCGTCTATCGGCGGCTCACGGCAGAATGCCCAGCCGGAAATAGTCAGCAGGCTGGGCGGAGGCATTCGGGATGACAATGACGATGGGGGATCCCAATCCAACCACCGGATCGCCGATGTTGTTCCACGGACCGGCGAGTATACGGCTCGCGTCGCGCTGAATCTGATAGACATGACCTTCGTAGCCGGGAAACGACAGCGCAAGGTCCGGCCCCTGAAACATCAGCCCCAGACGGACCGATTGAAGGTCCAGAACCGTGCCGTTGTTCACCATTTCCCCGGTGGCAGATCCAGTGAAGAGAATCGTATCGAGAGTTCCGTTGTTGGTGAAGGTTCCGCCAACGGCGAGCCCGCCCGGACCTTTGAGGCGAAGCGTGCCGGAGTTGGAGATATCTCCGGTTACGCTCAGATCACCATCCGTGATCTCGATGATGCCGGAGTTCGTGATGCCGGCGAGTTCGAGAGACGTTTGGTTCATCCGGAACACACCGCCTTGCGGAATCGTTAGATTTCTTCCGCTATAGTGCGTCCGCCGCGCCACCACGACGCAGGAGGAAAGCTGGATCGAACCGGCATCCAAGGCATCGCCCGCACGCAGTCCGACATGATCAAAGGTGAAGGACGACGGGCTTGCATCCGCTCCGCTGAATGCCGCGAAAATCACTCCGTCCGCCGCGCGAACCAAGGCGGCGTGGTAGTCGAGCCCGGCGGTGGCGTTGCGGGTGAGCGTGAGGACGATTCGATAGGAACCGGCGGCGAAATCAGGGGATGCGATGTGATAGGCGGCAAGCGCCACCGCGTCCGCAGGGTCGTGCCAGGAAGTGGCGTTGCCCGCCGGCTTTTTCCAAAAGTGACGGATATCGGTGGTGTCGGTGGTATCATTCGCGGCGGAACAACCGGTCCAGCCCTTGTCGTCGGTACTGCCGTTCGAATTGTAGAGTCCCCATGAGAAGCGGCTGGCGGGCGGGGTTTGCGATACTGATAGACCGGAAAAATTCACATTGGCAGCCAGCGTGATCGAGTCGCCCGCTTCTTCCAGGGTGACGGCGGGAAACGCGGACTGGATCGCCGAATTGTCCGCTCCATTCGCGTTCCCACCCCACAGCGGCGAATCCGTGTCGGGCTGCGCGATTTGAGGCGTGCCGCGCGCCGCGCTCCACTGGCGGGGCGACAACACGAGTTCCGTTTTCTCAGGTGCGGAAAAATCCCCGGCGGTTCCCCAGATGGATGGGTTCGGCCCCATCACGAAGGCGAGTGTGGAACCTGCAAGGATGTCCGGGTGATGGATGACCGGCTTGTCGAGTGGCTGGCCGTTCAAGGTGGCGGATTGCACGTAGAGGTTCGCGCCACCGGCATTCTGCGCGGTCACGGTGAAGGTTTTCCCGCCGCCGACGTTGAATTCGAGGCGCGGCACGCGTGGGCCGTGGAGGTAGTAGGTATCCTCCGTCGCCGCAGGGACGAAACCGGCGGTGAGGAAGAAATAGAGCGATGACATGGCTCCGGAGTCCTCGTCGCCCGGGCAGTTATAGAGCCCGTAGCGGCTGCGCACGTTGTCCGCCCAATACGCGCTGATGCCAGGGCGCAGCGCGCGCGACAGCAGCGGGACGGCCTGCAAGTTCACCTCGTTACCGAAGTCGAGGTAGCTTGTGCTGTTTTTGCCGAAGGCGTATTCAAGCCGCTGGATGAACCGCGCCCGCCCGCCCATCAGGTCGATCATCGCGTCGCGGTCGTGGACGTTGAACGAGTAGTTCCAGCAGGTGCCTTGATAGAAATCCGCGGCGGACGTCGCCGCCACGTTGGTGAAGATTCCGTTGCGGGCCTTGCCGTGGACGAAACCGGAGAAGCCGTCGCCGGCAAGGCTGCTGTCCCAGACATTGCGCCAGTTAGAGGAACGGGTAAGCAGTGCCTGCGCCTCGTCGGCATGGCCGAGGCCTGCCGCCACCTGCGCCGCGCACCAGTCGCCGTGGGCGAAGGCGATGGTGGAGGAGCCGGAGGCCATGCGTGAATCGTAGCCGTTGTGGCTGCCGTCCGTGGAGACGAAGCCGAGATTGCGGTAGTCGTCGGTGCGGCGGCCGGCGTTGAATTGCAGCAGTGGCCAGATCTTTTCCCAGTCGATGCCTGGAATGCCTTTCACCCAGGCGTCGGCAATGATGCGGTCCACCTCGTCACCGCCTTGCCCGACTTGAAAATCCTTGCCTTGGATGAACGCTGTCTCGGCTTTGCCATTGTGGGCGAAGCGTTCGCCGAAAGAATTCACGATCGATGCCACGGAGTCCGGTTTCACGATCGCCAACAACGGATAGAGCGTCTGCCAGGTGTCCCACGGCGTGTATTGATCGTCCCAGAAAGCGGCGTCCGCCGCCCAGCCGGCGGGATCACCGGTGCGGTTGCGCGGCTGGATGAGGCTGTGGAAAAGCGCCGTGTAGAGCTTGCGCGCCTCCGCGATGGTGATCCCGGGTGCCCGTACCACCCCGAGCGTGTCGTTCCAACGGGTTTTGGCCGCGGCTTCGAGGCCGGTGAGATCCCACGCGGGCATTTCGTTTTCCACGTATCCCTGCGCCTTGGCCACCGATTGAAATGAAACGCCGATTTTCATCCGCACGGTGTGGTTGGTGCTCGTGTCGAAGCGCACCCACGAGCCGATCCGCTGGCGGGTGGCGGTCGTCACCGAGAGCACTCCGTCGCTGGGCGAGGAACCCAGCCAGGTGCCGCCTGAGGTAGGCGTGGTGTCGAGTTTCGCATAGAAATAGACGTTGTAGGCGGCGGGATTCCAGTTTCCATCGAATGTGCCGCCGCCGCTGATCGTGCCGTTTACTGGATCGACCGTCACCGAGCCGCTGGTCATTCCGGTCGCCGAGTTCAGCTTGCGCGCGACATCGAAGTAGATCCGCGCGTCGGACGAGGCGGGGAAATCAAACTGATAGATCGCGCAGTTGGCCGTCGGCACCACGGTGCAGTCGATGCCCGGTGTGGTGAGTCGGCCGCGATAGGAATACGGGCGGGCGGTGACATTTGTGATCGGCGAGCCGTTGCTGTCCTCAAGGGTCGTGCTGTTGGCCCCGATGCGCGGTGAGACGAGGAAGTTGCCGAACGACATCGTCGAGGAGCCGGAGCCGGTCGCGTGCAGTTGGGAAAATCCGACGGTGTTGCTGCCCGCGAGATAGCCACCGGCCGCCGCGGCGACAGTGTCAGGGCTCGGATAGATCGAAGACTGCGGCAGGCACGGCCCAGGCACGGTGGAACCGGTGCCCGCACCGCCGGCCACGCCGATCATCGTGTCCACGACGTCGGCCAAGGGGGTTCCCTCCGGCAGCAGTTGGTCCGGGCCGGCTGGAGGGAGGTTGTCATTCAACGTCAGGCCAGGATTCTGATAGATCCGCAGCGCTTCGGTGTCCGTGAGCGCGCCATCGTAGATCTGCAGGTCATCCACGTCGCCATTGAAGTCGTCCACGATTTGGTTGGAGCGGAGGAAGGCCCCCACGGCGAACCGTGTGATCGGTTGACCGGCCGAAAAGGCCACCGCCGTCGTGTTGGATCCCGCCGACACGCCATCAATGTAAACGGTGCGACCACCCGCTTCAAAAATGACTGCCAAATGATGCCACGCGGTATTGGCAATATTCAGGCCGGTGAGTATGGCTCCCGCCCCATTGCCGTTACTGCCGGCACGAGCTCTGATCTGCACTCCGGCCGACCCGCTTTCACGGGTACAAACCTCAAAACCGGTATTGTAGTTAGGTGTCGCGGTCCCGCTGGTGTTGGTGGATTCGGTCGTCATGCCGATCACACCGATGGTTCCCGAAGCCCCCTGCGCCGCCGTCTGCCGGACCCAGAGCGACAAACTGAAGGGGCGGAACGTGCTGTAGTCCCCGAGCACGGAGAGATTGCTTCCTGCGGTGGCCATCAGGTAGTCGTCGCTGCCGCCAAGCTTGAGGTAACCACCCGCCGCGCCATCACTGGACAGGAACGTGACCGAATCGCCCACGGATGTTAGATTCGTGGTGCCAACGTCGTCACTGGCATTCCCATTGAACGGATAGTGATGCTTCAGGGTGGCCGCGCGGCTGGCGGCGGCTCCGAAGATCGTCATCACGACGACCAGCAGGCAGGAAACGGACCGGCGGGATTTCGACATACGATTTTGGAATCTGATTTTCGGCGCAGCGGCGGGATGCGGCCGGAAATTTGATAGATCATGCCTCCCGGTGAAGCGGTTGAATGCAGCGACGGCTGGATGAAGCTCAATGGCTCCGGATCCTGCGTGCTTTTTGGTGCCTTCCGTGGTTTCCATATCTGTTTCCAAGTTTACGCAAAGCTTCCAAGCTCCATCCATCTGCAAACAAAATGGCCGCTGCGGAGGAACCTGAACCTCGCATCGGCCATCCGTCTCCGGCTGACGGCTGCAGAAATCATTTCCTGCGACGGCGCAGTAAGGTGAGCAGCCCGAGGCCGCCGAGCAGGATGGACGCGGGCTCAGGGATGGCTGTCATGGTCACGTACGACGGGCCGTTGGCATCGCCGGCGAAATTGTTGCCCTTGACGGTGTCGTTGTAATCGAGGGTCCACGACTGGTTGTCCGAGGTGCTGAACAACCCGCCATCGGCGATGGCAATGCCGCCGACGCTGAACAACCCGCCATTCCAGGTGCCGGTGTAGCTGGCAAGGGTGAGCTTGTCGTTGGCCGCCCATGTGCCGATGCCGATCTTGGTCAGGTCAAGTGTCACCGTCCCGTTGAGTGTCAGGTCGCCATTGATCGCCAGCAGGTCGGCCCCGACGCCGGTGGTGTCCTGGATTTCGATGCCGAGCGAGGAGCCCGAATTCATCGTCACGCTGCCGGTGGCGAGGGATTCGATGGAATTGCCTGGCGCGAGCACGCCGGTGACATTCACCGCGCCACCGATGCTTCCGGAACCACCGAGGAGAGCTCCGGCCGCGACGCTCACGGCACCGGTGCCGGTTCCGCTGCCCGTGATATTGTTAACCCGCAGGGAGCCGGCGGTGACTGTGGTGTCGCCGGTGTAGGTATTGGCTGCGTTGAAGACATAGGTACCCTTGGCGTCACCGGTGCCGGTACTACCGGTGCCCAGAGTCAGATTGCGGGCACCGCCGGTTTCTCCAATGCCACCGTTGAAAGTCGCCGTGGCTCCCGTACCGCTGGATTTACCGGTAGCGATGGTTGCGTCCCCGGTCAGCGTCACGGTGCCGTTGATTGTCGTCGCGGCGGTGTCGCCAAGACGCAGCGCCGATTCGTAGCTGCCTTCACCGTAACCCGAGCCGGCGATGCTGAAGTTGATGGTATTTGCATAGGTGCCGCCGGCGAAGAGGGCAAGCTGGCCGCCATTCTGTACGGAGACCGCCGTGGTGCCGCCAAAACCGTTCGCATTGATGCTCAGACGGCCAGAGTCAATCTGCAGCGAGCCAGTGAATCCGGAGGCTAAGGTGTAATTGCCACCGCCCCACTGCCGGTTGGTTGTGCTGGTACCTGCGACCGCGAGCGAGACCGTGCCTGAGCCGGTAATATTTGCCCAAGCCGGAACTGTCGTGGCGCTCGCGTTGGTTTGGGAATACCGCAGCGTTCCTCCCGTGGTGTCGATGCCTGTGGTGCTCGAGAGGGAGCCGTTCGTTACGCCATCACCGATCTGCAAGGTGCCGCCACTAACAGTGGTCGCGCCGGTGTAGGTGTTTACGCCGGTGAGCACGAGCGTGCCGATACCGGTCTTGGTCAGAGAGCCGCCGGTGCCGGAGAGCACGCCGGAATAGATGGCATTGGCGTTATTGCCGCCCACGGTGAGTGTGATGGCGGCCGGGGTCGTCGCGTTGTTCAGCAAGGCGACGGCTTTGGTACCGGAGAGACTGCCGAGTGTGAATGTATTGGTGGCGACGGATTGGTCGAAGACCAGTGCTCCAGCGGAGTAATTCAGAGTGCTGTTTTGCAGCGCGGAGCCGTTCGACAGGTTGAGCGTGCCACCGTAAGTGGTCGTGTCACCGGTGAAAGTGTTGGCCTGCTTGAGCGTCAGCACCCCGGTGCCCGTCTGGGTCAGCTTGACCACGCCGGCACCGTTGTTGGCAATGGCGGCGTCAAGGATGGTTGCGGTCGCGCTGTTGTTGATGACCAATAGCTCCCCTGCGGTGCCGGTGGTGCCACCGGCGGTAAGCGTGCCATTCTGAAGGGTCATGCCGGTCGTTCCCGATGCGGAGAGCAGGGCGGCAGCAACGCCGAGATTCAGGGTGTTGGTGCCGAGATCCACGGTGGCGACGCCGCCCGTGGAGTTGTTCGTCAACGAATTGATGGTGGCGTTCGCTCCCACCGTGGTGTTGCCGGAGGCCCCACCCGTGATGATGCGGACATTGGAGGCGGGGCCATCCACAATCGTGCCTCCGAGGCGGGTCACGTCCGCGTAGGTGGACAAGCTGACGATGTTGCCCAA
>JBDSNC010000090.1:0-9433 GCA_039915545.1 Luteolibacter sp. | reverse complement strand
AGATTCACCAGACCCACAAACATCAGCGGCAGGATGCTGCCGGACCCGATGGCCAGCGCGATCACCACGGCGTAGATCAGCAGATAGATGCGGGCCCGCCGATAGACTTTGGGAAACTCGCTCTCCGGGATGTAGGTTTTCTCATCCGCGCTCATCCGTCCCGTGACGTGCATCAGCACATTGCGGAAGTAACTGGGATAGACCCCGAGGGCGAAGAGGCCCATGACCAGCCCTTTGATGTTAGAGGGACGCGGAACCACAATCTCGTGATCGCGGCCGACAATGATGGTGTCGCTGTGATGGCGGTTGTGGCTCCAGCGCCAGACGACGGACTCGCGCATCACCATGAAGGAGGCAATCTCATACAAGGTGTTGTTCATCCAGTCCGACTTGAAGGCGGTGCCGTGGCTGGATTCGTGCCAGCGCGAATCCGAGGTGGTGGCGTAAAGCACCGAATAGCAAATGTAGGGAAGGACAGCCCACCAGGAACCCCAGAGTGCGTAGGTGGCGTAACCGAAACCGAAGATCAGACCGAACCAAAGGATCGTGTCGCGCAACGCGGGACCGTCGCGCCGCTCCAACAGCTCCCGCATCACCGCGCGCGGCACCGGACATTGGTACCAGTCCGCCTCGGCGAGACCTTTTTCCACGGCCAGAGCGGCGTTCACACCGGTCAGACTGTAGTCGAGGTGCGCGGGTGGTTTGGTCATTACTGAGATTTCTTGGCTCATGGAACTAGAAACAGTAGCGGCCCAGCCCAAGGAAGTCTTCTTGCCAGACGACAAAAAGTGATCGAAATTTGTCCCGATGCTTGAAAATTTGAAATTGGGCGGGCAATACGACGGGTTTCTGTTTCTGGCGGAGGCCGCCCGCAATCCGCCGGTGCTCAGGAGCCACCGGCATGCCGAACTGGAGCTCAATCTGGTGGTGGAAGGGACGATCACCTATGTCGTCCGCGGCCAGCGTTTCACCTTCGGCAAGCGCACGCTGCTGTGGATGTTTCCTGCGCAGGAGCATCAACTGGTGGACCGAACCTCCGACGCCCAATACTACGTCGCGGTGTTCAAGCCCGGGCTGATCCGCACCGCTTGCCGCAGCGAGCGATATAACGATTTGAAGCGCAGCAATGTGAAAGGCGAAGGAGTGCTGCAAACCACGCTTGAGCCCGGGGCCTTCGATCTGGTGAAAAAAACGATGGAGCTGATGATGATCGGCGCGCTCGATGCCGATGTCCTGAACCGCGAAGCCGGCTTTGGAGTCGCTTCGAACTTTTTGTTCGAACACGGCGATCCCGACGCCTTGAACGCCGGTTTGCGCCACCTGTTGTTGCTCTGCTGGAGATACCAACTGACCGGAGGCACCACCAGCGGAGCGGTGGCGCTGCATCCGGCGGTGATCAAGGCGCTGGGCTTGTTGGGTGATGGCGACTGGCCCGGCAGCCTCGGCGAACTGGCCCGGCAATGCGGTGTTAGCGAGGCCTATCTGAGCCGGGTCTTCGCCGGTCAGATGGGGGTTTCGTTGGGCCGCTACCGGAACTCGGTGCGCATGGGGCGGTTTCTGGAACTCTGCCGGCAGCCCGGCCGCAAAACGATGCTGGAGGCCGCCTATGCCGCCGGCTTCGGCAGTTACGCGCAGTTTTACAAGGTCTTTGTCCAAACCTACGGCACGGGTCCGAGCACGACGATGAAACCGCGTGAGTGAGGAGGAAGAAGTTGATGGTTGAGAGTTGATGGTTGAGAGAAAGAGGTAGACGTAAGAATCCAGAATCCAGAGAAGAGGGTTTCAGATTTTCAGCATTTCAGTTTTACCCGGAGGCCTTCACTTCGATGTTCGATGTTTAGCGTTCGATGTTGGATGTTCATCCTCTTCATCTTCCGATCAACAATCAACCGTCCACTATCAACTTTCTCATCCGTCCGTTTGACGAAGTATTTGGATCAGCATGTTCGCCCATGTCCGCCGCGCCTCCATTGCGGTTGAATGACTACCCGAACAACGGAGTTCTCAGACCGTTTCGGCTTTTTTCTTCATGCTGTGCTCCTGCTTGAGCTTGGATCCCGCGCCGTCCGGCGTTCCATCGCGGAAAGTGCCGAACCATTTGTCGAGCGGCAGCGTGGCTTCGCCGTAGTTGCACTCGAAGTAGCGGTGGTGGAGATAGTGGAAATACGAACCGGTGTGGAACTTGCCCTCCATGATCGGTCCTTCGAAACCATGATGGCCGTGGGCCGGCCCCATGCCCGCGTGTTGCAGGGTGAAAAGGAAGTGGAACGGATGCGACGGAACCACCCAGTGGATCAGGCACACGCTCAGATAGAGGAACCCTTCGATCGGATGCATCGCCATGCCGGACCAGGGGTTCGGGTTGACGTTTTTGTGGTGGAGCGAGTGGATGCGGCGATAGAGCGGCTTCCAGTGGATGGCGCGGTGCACCCAGTAGAAGTGGAACTCACGCCACAACGGGATGAAGAAAATCCATGCCACGAACCAGACCGGATGCTGCGCCCAGTCCAGATAGGGCAGCTTGTGGTTGCCATACAACCACATCGTCACCCACTCGAGCACGGTCCAAGTCATTCCTGACACCCCGGCGGTCCAGAAGATGTTGTCCTTGATCTGGTCGTTGAAGAGAAACTGCTTGCTGTTGCGGGACGGCCAGCGGGCGTCGTATTTGCCCTTGAGCCCTTCCTTTTTCCAGATGTAGAGCCACGTGTAAAAAGCTCCGTAAAATCCCCAGATGAGAATCTGGTTGCGCACGAGAATCAGCAGCATCCAGTCCCAGTTGAAGTGCTCCCAGCGGGCTTGGATGTAGGGCTGCGTGATGAACCACGAGGCCACTGAAATGAGCAGCAACAATGAGTTGATGGGCCACGCGAAGCCCGGATAGCTGACGATCCATTTCAGCACCGCGAATGGCTTCCACGGCCAGGAAAGCAGCGGTGCGTACTTGATCGCACCGGTCGGCCGCCATTCGCCTTTGGCGTTGCGGTTTCCGTTGTCGGCGAGAGGTTTTTCGACGCCGGTGCCCTGGGGGGGGGACGGACGATTGGGTTCCTTGGTTTCCATGACTGATAGGGGTTTGTAATTGAGAGAGGACGTGGGTTACCCGGTCATGACGACCGTTCACCGGAGGCGAGTAAGTGAGAGCGTTCGAAGCATCGTTGAGAGCGAACCGTATCACCCAGCCACCTCAGGCTGGCTCATAGCATCGCACGTTCCGCAGCAACCCGCCTCATCCCCCTTGCGAAAAAACCAATACGATTTTGATTTTCACTCTGGGGTATGGAAAGTGATAAACGCGCCCGTCAGCGTTCGTAACGGGGCGCCACACGATGCGAAGGAGCGTTCCACGCTGATTCATTCACCGGCTTATTATGTTTTTTGCGACTACCCAACGAAATGCCCGGGGCCAACAAACGCGGCGCCCGAACAAGCTGTCGTCATGGGCGATGCTGCTGAGCGCATTGCTGGCCTCATGCGGAGAAAAGAAGGCACCTACGCCGGCAGGTGACGTTGAAAAAGGCGCGCCTTCGACCGCAGTGGTGGAAAAAGTCACCTTCAACGAGCACATCCGCCCGATCTTTTCGGACACCTGTTTCGCCTGCCATGGTTTCGATGCGAAACACCGTAAGGCAGATCTTCGTCTGGATACCTTCGAAGGAGCGACGGCGAAGCTGAAGGATTCCGAGGAACATGCGATCGTGCCCGGCAGGCCCGAGCTCAGCGCGGTGTGGCAGCGTCTCGTCACCACGGATTCCAACGAGGCGATGCCGCCGGTGGATTTCCATAAGACAATCACCGGCCGCCAAAAGGATCTCATCCGCAAGTGGATCGAGCAGGGTGCGGTGTATGAAGCCCACTGGGCCTATCAAGAGATCAAACGGCCGGAGGTTCCCGTGCTGGCGAAGCATGGCAAGGACGCCGTCAACCCGATCGATGCCTTCATTCTGGCGAAGCTGGAAAAGACCGGACTTGAGCCCGCGCCGCTGGCAGACCGCGCCACCCTGGTGCGCCGCCTTGCGCTTGATCTGACCGGACTGCCGCCCTCGGATGAGGAACTGAAACGCTTCGCCGCCGCGCCGTGGGGCGAGGTGGTGAAGCATTACCTCGCGGCTCCCGGCTATGGCGAGCGCATGGCGGTGCCGTGGCTCGATGCGGTGCGCTTCGCGGATTCCGTCGGTTTCCACGGCGATCAGAACCAGCGCATCTTCCCTTACCGCGATTATGTCATCGATTCGTTCCGCAAGAACAAGCGCTTCGACACCTTCGTCACCGAGCAACTCGCGGGGGATCTGTTACCAAACCCGAGTGACGAGCAGCTTATTGCCACCGGTTTCCTGCGCTTGAACCAGATAACCCGCGAGGGCGGCGCGCAGCCGAAGGAATATCTCGCGAAGTATGCCGCGGACCGGGTGCGTGCGGTAAGCGGTGCGTTTCTCGGCCAGACGGTCGGCTGTGCGGAATGCCACGATCACAAATTCGATCCGATCAGCGCGGAGGACTTCTACTCGCTGGGGGCGTTTTTCTCGGACGTCCAGCAGTGGGGTGTGTATGTGGATTATGCCTACACCCCCGAGCCGGAATTGAAGGGGATGGATAACAACTCCCCATACCCACCGGAGCTCGTCGCCCGATCGACCTCGCAGCAGGAAATCATTCGATGGCTGCAAAAGGACATGATGACCGCTCTCGGCAACAGGCCCGTGCCTCAAGCCGAGCTGGATGTCTGGCGCGGCAGCATGGTGACCTTTCTCGCGGCTCATCCGGATGGCTGGCTGCCCCTGACTCCCGTGCAAGCGGGCAGCGCTGCTGGTACGAAGGTCGCCGTAGTTGCGGAGCAGGCAGTGTTGGCAACGGGTGCTCCCGTGGCAAAGGAAGTGATCACCGTGCGCCTGCCACTGCCTGCGGGCGTCAACTTCGCACAAGCCCGTCTCGAAGTCCTGCCTGATCCGGCGAATGACGGCAAGGTCGGGCGTGGCAAGGACGGCCATTTCGCCGTCACGCCGGCCTTTGCGTGGAGTCAGGCGGGTGCGGCAGCCCAGCCGCTGAAGCTGCGTTATTCCCAAGCGGACCTCGATGCACCGCAGGGATTTTTCAATGGCTATCGGAAATCACACGCTTTGGAGCCGGTCTGGCGTTCGGCACCCGGCAAGCTGGAGCGTCCGCTGACACTTGCGTCGCATCCGCACACCTCGGTTTTTTGTTTTGATGAACCGCGCGTTGCAGCGGCGGGTAGCGAGCTGATCGTGACCTTGGCATCGGAAGACATCGGTCGTTTCCGGGTTTCGATATCGCCTTTCCTCGAAGCCGTGCCCGGCATGGCCGCCGCGCCGCAAGGTCTTGCCGAGGCTTTGAAACAGGCTTCGCCAGGTGCGCAGGATCTCTCCTTGATCCGGGCCGCCTATCACCTCAGCTCGAAGGCACTGATAGGGGACGCGCAGGTGTATGGCCCACTCATTGCACGCGTGCGTGAGTGCGATGCCGGCTGGGCCCGCTCGATGATCGCCGTGCAGGTGCCGGAGGCGAAACGTCTGGTGACGCGCATCCTGCCGCGCGGCAACTGGCAGAATGAAAGCGGCAAGGTCGTGCAGCCCGCCGTGCTTCATTTCCTGCCGTCCACCTCGCTGCCGAAAAACATCCGTCTCACGCGCCTCGATCTGGCGAAGTGGATCACCGCACCGGAGAATCCGCTCACCGCACGCCACTTCATGAACCGTTTGTGGAAACAATTCTTTGGCAACGGCATCTCTAACGTTCTCAATGATCTGGGCGGCCAGGGCGAATGGCCGTCGCATCCGGAATTGCTCGATTGGCTCTCCGCGGAGTTCCGCGAATCCGGCTGGGACGTCAATCACATGGTGACCCTGATCACCACTTCCCTCACCTATCAGCAGGAAGCGGCGAAGCGAGATGACCTTGCGGTTGTCGATCCGCTCAACCGCCTGCTCGCCCAGCAGGGCGCGCGCCGTCTCGATGCCGAGTTCGTCCGCGATAACGCGCTGGCGGTCTCCGGCCTGCTGGATACATCATACACGGGCGGTCCTTCGGTGTATCCCTATCAGCCGGAAGGCTACTACGAGCCGATGAATTTCCCGGTCCGCAGCTACAAGGACAGCACCGACTCCCGCCAATACCGCCGCGGCGTTTACATGCACTGGCAGCGCAGCTACCTGCATCCCATGTTGCAGAACTTCGACGCACCATCACGCGAGGAGTGCGCCGCGGACCGCTTGCAGGCGAACACGCCGCTGCAGGCGCTCACACAGCTCAATGATCCCACCTTCATCGAGGCGGCGCGCGCCTTTGCCGCACGGGTAATGGCCGAGAGGCCCAAAGCGGAGCCCGCCGCGCGCATCAGCCGCGTCTTCCAGCTTGCCTTGGCTCGCGAGCCGAAGCCGGAGGAATTGCAATCGCTGAAGGCGTTCCTCGCCACGCGCGCCGAGGACTTCCGCAGCGGCCGCGACGACGCGAAGAAATTCCTCAACGTCGGACTCTATCGCACCCCGGCGGATATCGACACCACCGAACTCGCCGCCTGGACGCAGGTTTGCCGGGTCGTGCTCAACCTTCACGAAACCATCACACGTTACTGATATCTCCATGAGTTGATAGCGGATTGTTGATGAAACT
This sequence comes from Luteolibacter sp., assembly GCA_039915545.1. Lineage (GTDB taxonomy): Bacteria > Verrucomicrobiota > Verrucomicrobiia > Verrucomicrobiales > Akkermansiaceae > Luteolibacter. The sequence continues at coordinate 2,806 of JBDSNC010000090.1, read as the reverse complement.
ATTCAGACCGGCAAAATCCCGCCTCTCTCAACTCTCAACTCCAATCCACCTCTGACCCATGCAACCCTTCAGTCCGGAGCACATCCTTTCCATCAAACGCCGCAGTTTCCTGAAGCGTTCGTTCGCGGGCCTTGGCTCATTGGCGCTTGGCGATCTGCTGCGGGCTGCGGAGCTGCCCGCAGGCGCTTCGAACGTTTACAGCGGTGGCCCGCCGCTGATACCCTTGGTGAAACGCATCGTGCACCTCTGCATGGCAGGCGGGCCATCGCACCTGGAGTCGTTCGATCCCAAGCCCGTGCTCGATCAGTTGAACGGCAAGGAAATGCCCGCGTCCTTCACGCAGGGCCAACAACTCGCGCAGTTGCAGGGCAGCAAACTCATCGCCCGCGGATCGTTCACAAAGTTCAAGAAATACGGCCAATCCGGCTTGGAGATTTCCGATCTCTTCCCGCACATGGGCGGCATCGCCGATGACCTGTGCGTGATCCGCTCGATGAAGACCGAGCAGATCAACCACGATCCCGCGCACGCCTTCATGAACAGCGGCTCGATCGTGAAGGGCCGTCCATCGATGGGCGCATGGGTGCTCTATGGCCTCGGTTCGGTCAATCAGGACCTGCCCGGCTATGTCGTGCTGATGTCGAAAACCTCGCAGGACCAGCCGGTTTCCTCGCGCCAGTGGTCATCCGGATTTCTACCCGGAAAATATCAGGGCGTGCAGTTCCAATCGAAAGGCGATGCCGTGCATTACGTCGGTAATCCCGATGGCATCTGCCAATCGACGCAACGTCAGGTGGTCGAGGAAATCAACCGCCTCAATGGCATGACGCTCACCGAGCGCCATGACGCCGAGCTGGCGACGCGCATCTCGCAATACGAGCTGGCCTTCCGCATGCAGAGTTCGGTGCCCGAGCTCGGTGAGATGTCGAAGGAACCCCGGCATGTGCTCGACCTTTATGGTATCAAGCAGCCGGGCGATGGATCGTTTGCCTCGAATTGTCTGCTCGCACGCCGCCTGCTCGAGCGCGGCACGCGTTTCGTGCAGCTCTATCACCGTGGCTGGGACCAGCATGGCAACATCGAGGGCGAAATGCCCAAAGCCGCACGCGATGTGGATCAGGCGACCGCAGGTTTCATCCAGGACTTGAAACAACGCGGCTTGCTGGAGGACACCCTCATCATCTGGGGTGGCGAATTCGGCCGCACGCCGATGGGACAAGGGACCGGCCGCGATCACCACATCAACGCCTTTTCGCTCGTGCTCGCCGGCGGCCCCATCCGTGGCGGCCTCGCCTATGGCAGCTCGGACGAGCTGGGCTACAATGCCGTGGATAATGTCGTCACCGTGCACGACCTGCATGCCACCATGCTGAATGTCCTGGGCATCGACGACACCCGCTTCACTTACAAATACCAGGGCCTCGATTTCAAACTAACGGGTGTGGAGCCGGCCAAGATCGTGAAGGGGATTTTGGTGTAACAGCTGAAAATCTGAAACGCTGAAACTTACCACCACCCGATCCCCAACAGACCGCCTCAAGTTGCCCATGTCTCAATCAGCTCAAACTTCCTCCGAAACAGTCCTGAAGCCGAAATCCCGTTTGCCCTTGCTGGACGGACTACGCGGCGTGGCGGCCGTCATCGTCGTCTTGTTCCACATCACGGAGTTTCATTACACGGATCCGCAGTCGCGCCAGTTCAACCACGGCTACCTGGCGGTGGACTTCTTTTTCCTCCTATCGGGATTTGTGATCGGTTACGCCTACGACGACCGGTGGAACGGCATGACCCCCTGGACATTCTTGAAGCGTCGTTTGATCCGGTTGCACCCGATGGTCATCGTCGGATCGTTGCTCGGCGCGGCCTTGTTCTATTTCAGCGCGTCGAAGCTCTTTCCAATCGTCGGGGGCACCCCCGTGCCGAGGCTTCTAATCATGACGTTGCTGGGGGCGCTTCTGATCCCGGTGCCCCCTTCCGCCGATGTCCGCGGCTGGGGCGAAATCTTTCCAGTGAACGCACCGTCCTGGTCCCTGTTTTTTGAATACATCGCGAACATCCTTTATGCGCTCGGACTGCGCCGGCTCGGTATCAAGCCGCTCGGCATTCTGACGGCTGTTTTTGCGGCCGCCTTGATCCACCTCTCCGTCAACATGGCGGACGGCATGTTGATCGGTGGATGGACGATGAGCGGGGACCAGTTCAGGATCGGAATGACGCGGCTGCTTTTCCCCTTCTTCGGCGGCCTGTTTTTGTTCCGTTTGGGGCGTCTGATCCGGATCAAGCACGCGTTTCCTGTTGCGGCGGTTCTCCTCGTGGCGGTTCTGCTGGCCCCGCGTATCGGGGATGCCTCGACGAATTGGATGAACGGATTTTATGAATCCCTCGTCATCATCCTCGTGTTCCCGTTGATCGTGATGATCGGCGCGGGTGGTTCGGCCGGCTCACGGACCGGCGGAAAGGTCTGCGATTTCCTCGGCGAAATTTCCTATCCGCTCTACCTCGTCCATTACCCGATTTTCTACGTCTACTTCGGTTGGGCTCATGACAAGGGCCTGACGCTTTCGGCAAGCTGGCCGTACGCCCTGCTGGCCATCGTCATCAGCATCGCGACCGCTTATGGAGCGCTCCGGCTGCTCGACGCACCGATCCGCAAACGCCTCACGCGTTTCGCCCGTTGAGGAGCGTTGTCTGTCGTTTCAAAAAGCCGTCGAACATCGAACATCGAACATCGAACATCGAACATCGAACATCGAACATCGAACATCGAACATCGAACATCGAACATCGAACATCGAACATCGAACAT
>JBDSNC010000027.1:0-7749 GCA_039915545.1 Luteolibacter sp. | reverse complement strand
GCGCTCCTTCTGATTTTTCAGACCGCCTCTGAAATACCACACGCGACGGTCAGCAAAAAATCCGCCAGCGGACAGGTCCGGTGGCGGATTTAGGGAATGGAACAGCCTGGAATGCCTGTCTCCGATTGGGATCAGATCCCGGCTTTTTTCAGAATCGCGTCAATGTCATACTCGGCACTGCGCGGCCTGCGGCTGCGGAGTGCGTTCGCTTCATCATCGCCGACGAAGGACTCGGTGGCGACGTCCCAATTCAGCTTGCGGCCGAGTTTCATGCCGATCCATGCCGCCGCGCAGGTTTGCAGGCTGCGGGCAGCTTGATCGACCGGGGCGATCGGCTCGGTATTGGCGATGATGGACTCGATCCAGTTGAGCTTGTGATCCTTGCTCGCAGGCCAGCGCTTGGCATCGGAACCCAGCGGGGAGAGCAGCTTCGGATCGCTGGCACGCAGCGCGGATTTGCCACCACTTGGCACGTTGCCGTCGCTGGCGGTGACCTTCACCGCTCCACGGGTGCAGAAAACCCAGCCTTCCTCACCTTCGAAGCGCAGGCCGTTCTCAAATTTGTCGTCGAGAATCACCCGGACGTCGTTCGGATAGAGCATCTCCACGTGATAGTTGTGATGAACGGTCCAGACATCATTGGTCATGAAATCCGCCTTGGCCTCGACCACTGAGGGACCACCGAGCTGCTGACCCATCGCCCACTGCGCGATGTCGACGTGGTGCGCGCCCCAGTTTGTGATCATGCCAAGGCCGAAATCCTCGGTGGTGATCCAGCCCGGGCGACCGTCGAAGCTGTTCTGTGGGTGGCAGCGGCCTTCCATGTAGTCCTGCTGCGGTGCCGGGCCGAGCCATCGTTCGTAGTTGAAATTCGGCGGAACCGGCATGGCGGCAGGCGCATTGCCGCTCGGTTTGTCGAGACCGATGCCGATATTGATGGTTTTGAGCTTGCCGAGGCGGCCGTTGAGCACCGCCTCGCTGGCTGCACGGAACGAGGTGAACGGATGCTCGGAGCGCTGCTGTGAGCCGACCTGCAGGATCACCTTCTTCGCCTGCACCGTCTTGCGGAGGGCGATGGACTCGGCGATGTTATAGGTGAGAGGCTTCTGGCAGTAGATGTGCTTGCCGGCGATGGCGGCTTCGGTCGCGACGAGGCCGTGCCAGTGATCCGGGGTGCTGACGACGACAGCGTCGATTTCCTTGCTCGCGAGCAGCTCCCGGTAGTCGCTGTAAACCTTCACCTCCACGACACTCTCGCCCTGTTTTTTGTAAAACTCCTCGATCCGGCGCTTGGCTTCGGCGGAGCGGTTGGTGTCGAGATCGCAAACGGCGACCACCCGAGCCATGGGCACTTTGAGCACGTCGCCCATGTCATCCAATCCCATCCGGCCGCAGCCGATCTGGGCGACCTGGACACGCTTGTTAGCCGATGTGGCGGCGAAGAGCGAACCTGGAAAAATGCTGGGAAGCGCGATCAGGCCTGCGGTTCCGCCGAGGGCTGTTTTCAGGAAGTGACGACGTGGGTGCATGTGGATTATTGTTTGGAGAGATCGCGGATCTTGATATTTTGATAGAAAACCTGGTTGCCATGGTCCTGGAGCAGGACGTGGCCTTCGGGGAGTTCGCCGAAGTTCGGCCAGACCTTGTGTTTGCTGATCGCCACGAGATCGCGCCATTCCTTGGAACCGCGTTCGATATCGATGGTTTTCCCGCCGTTCAGCCAGAAAGTGAGCTGTTTGTCCTTCGACAGGATGCGGGCGTGGTTCCATTCGCCCACGGGCATCACCTTCTTGGTAGCGGACGCGGTCTTCATGTCGTAGAGCGAGCCGATGGTGCGGTTGCCGTCGCGGCCGAGCTTGGCGTCCGGGTGGCGCTCGTCGTCGAGGATTTGGAACTCGGGCCCGATCGAAGAGCCTTTTCCCTGGTTCAGCCCCGGATCGACAAAGGTTTTGATCCCGCTGTTGGCACCCGGAGTGATCTTGAAATCAAGCTCCAGATCGAAGTTCGAATACTTGTCCCGGGTGATGATGTCGCCCGCGGCCTTGGATTCCGCTCCGCCGGTTTCGTTGATGCTGAGAATGCCATTTTCCATCTTCCAGCCCGCCTTCGGAAAATCCGGACCGTGGGCGCTGCGCCAGCCATCGCTGGTTTTTCCGTCCCACAGCAGTTTCCAACCCGCCGCCTTTTCCTCAACGGTCAGCGTGTTCGGCGCGGATGCGGAAACCTCCTGGATCCGCAGGTTCCGCCAGCGGACCCGGGTGCCGTCCTTGTCCTTTTCCTTCCCGATCCCATGCACCTGAAGTGCGATGAAACCGGAGGCAGTTAGAGAATCCTTGATCGAGGCCCGGGGCTCTCCGTTGAGTGTGGTCTTGATGGAATCGCCGATCGCTTCGACGCGCACCTTGTTCCACTCGCCCTGCTTGAAGAGCGTGCGGCCCTGGTCGGTGAACGCCTTTGCCTCGCCGCCAAGTTCCCCGGGGAAAAGCCAGCCGCGGCGGGATTCATCGTAAATTCCGGCGGTCCACCAACGGTCGTTTTTCGCCTCGGGATCGATCTCGATCTGATAGCCATGCACGCGGTCGGCCGGGATCTTGATGGTCTTGCCAGCCCAGTTCAGTTCAGTTTCCTTCGGGTAGCTGTTGCTGCGGATTTGAACGCCAGAATTGAGATGCGGATCCACCTTGAATTCATATTCCAGAACAAAATCGCCGTAGTCGCGGGCAGTGCAGAGGAAGGAGTTCGGCGTGTTCATCGTCGAGGTTCCAACGATGGAGCCATCCTCGACCGCATAGGCGGCCTTGCCACCGCGCTGGGTCCAGCCGTCGAGATTTTTGCCGTTGAAGAGATCGGTCCAGCCGTCCGCCGCAAATGCGCTGCTACAGGCGGTGATGAGAAAGCAGGAAGCTCGCAGGTAATTCATGCCGGTTTGTGATGGTGAACAGGTTTTGGGATTGAATCGGTGGATTGAAAGCCAAACCTGCTAGAGTTGGAGCCAAGTGGAACAGCGGAATAGTGCCGCCAACGTTCATTGCCGTGGAAGTGGGCAAAACTACCCATTCCCGGCGCAGTCGTTACGTCGACAGCCCTTTGAAATTTACAAAATTGTTTGAGTGGCGGACAAAGTCAACTGGCCAAACGGCCAGTTGCTATTGAAGTTCACCCCAATCCCGCGACGAGCTATGACCGCAAGATCCGGGTGAACGCTCCTCACCATGCCCGCTCCCCTCTCGCACAGTAAGGCAGCCAGAGCAGTGCGACAGTTTGCACCTTCACATCGGACTTCGCAGGCTTGATGGATTCCGTTTCCAGCGCGAGCGCGGCGGGATCATAGGATTCGGTGAGTTTGGCAATTCCCGCTTCAAGCTCCGCCTGTGCAGCTTCGATTTCGGCGTTGATGCTGGCCACCTTCGCATCGGCGGCGGCGACGTCCTCGTGCTGTTTGTAGGCACCGGTCGCCTTGCCGATGGCGGATGTGCCCTTTGTGAGCGAGCCCAGCCCGGACTTGCGGCCGAGGAAGGCACCGAGGATGCCGCCGAGCACGGATACACCGGCCTGCATGACGGCGGAGTTGGACTCGGCCTTCTGTTTGGCGAGCTGGCCCTGCGCGGTCTGAAGACGCGATTCGATCGAGGAAATTTTCTTCGTCGCCGCGTCGCGGAGTTTTGAAATCGCAGCGTCCCGCGCCTCGCGGGCTTCCAGGGTCAGGCGGGCGCGGAAATCCGCCTCGGTTTCTCCCAGCTTCGACCACTCCTTCAAGGTCGGGCAGGAAAATACATCGGCGCGTTCGTTTCGATAGAGCCACTCGGTGAAATCCTTCTCCACCTGTTTGTAATTGGCCGAGTTCATCGCGTAGCCGGGCAGCTCGCCGAATCCTGCGCCGGCGGCGGGTTCCTTCGCGGCGGTTTCCAGCTTGAGCGGCGGCGGCACGGTCTTGTTCCAATCGATGCCGGCAGCTCCGATCGGATTCACGAACCGCACCGTGTTGCTGCCGTCCACTCCTGCCTTGGACGACGAAAAATGCACGATCCCCTCACGCAGCAGATGTGGCTGATAGGTGATGTCGTCCGCAGCGCCGGCGATGGGCACGAAAATTTCATCCACTCCCCCGCCCACCACCGGGCGCGGCGAGGCGGCGGCTGCCGGAGCGCTCATGCCGGGCATCGCCATCGGGTTCGACTCTGCGGCCGGTGCGGCGGCTTTTCCGAAATCCCCGCGCTTCGGGTCCATCAACGTCTTGATCTGGCTGCGGGTCAACGGACCGGTCAGATAGCTCATCACCCAGCGGACGTGGAAGACCACCGGATGATCCTCGTGCACGTTGTTCATCAGGAAAATCCGGGTGCCGAGGCCGGAAATCATTTTCTCCATGCTGCCTCTATCAAACTTCGCGTTCTGCGATCCGGCGGCTCCTTCCAGTCCGTCGAGCACGCGCATTTTGTCGCGCTCGGTCTGCAGGCGGCCGAGGAACCAGGTGCCGATGTTGGAAAGCGCCTTGTAATCGAGGTCCACCGGATTCTGCGTCGCTAACAAACAACCGAGCCCGAACGCGCGGCCTTGTTTCAGGATCGTCATCATCGGTTTCTTGCTCGGCGGGTTCGCGCTCGGCGGCAGGTAGCCGTAGATTTCATCCATGTAGAGCAGCGCCCGCAGCGAGGTGGTGCCGTTTTGCGAACGCATCCAGCCGAGCATCTGGTTGAGTAACAGGCTGACGAAAAACAAGCGCTCCGAATCGCCGAGGTGGGCGATGGAGAAAATCGAGATGCGCGGTTTCCCGGCGGGCGTGTGCAGCATCTTCGCGATGTCCAGCGGAGGGCCGTCCAGCCACGTCGCAAAGCCGGGCGACGCGAGCAGGTTGTTGAACTTCAGCGCGAGCGTCTGGCGGTTTTTCTCCGACATGAACGAGTCCAGGTCGATCACGCCCACCTTGTCGAACGAAGGTTTCTGGATGTGACGGATGAGGGTTTCCAACGTGATGTTCTGCCCGGCAGCCCATGCGTGTTGGAAAATCGCGGCGACGAGCACGGCTTCCGGGCTCTGGATCGCATCGGCCTCCACGCCGACCAGCGAGAGCAGCGAGGCGACGGTGCTTTCCACCCGCTCGCCCAACAGCTCGGCGTCGTCCATGATTTCAAACGGCGGAACCTCCAGTGAACTCAGGATGCTCACCGGAATCCCCGCCTTGCTGCCGGGGGTGAAAATGTTGATGTCCACCTTGTCGCGCAGCGTGGCGATGCGCGATGGATCCTGCCCCCAGTCGGCGAGTCCGCTCTTCCACATTTCCGCGGTCTTCGCGGCAAATTCATCGGGCGAGACGCCCTTTTTCGCGGCATCGTCCTCGTTGATCCACGGGCGGAAGCTCTTTGCATCCAGATCGGGAAACATCAGCAGCAGATTCGAGATGTCGCCTTTTGGGTCGATGATGATCGCCGGGATGTTGTCCATCGCCGCTTCCTCCAGCAGCGCGAGGCAGAGGCCGGTTTTCCCGGAACCCGTCATCCCCAGCACCACGCCGTGGGTGACGAGGTCCTTGGAATCGTAAAGAATCAGGTCGTCCTCGATTTTCTTCGCATCCGGATCGTAGCCGCGGCCGAGGTAGAACTGCCCGAGTTTTTCATAATCACTGGAGGAAATCGCCATGGTGCAAGCATGCTGCAACGGCCGTGGAAAAATGCCAGCCGGAAGATGCGCAGCAGGGATTCGGGAGGTAAGGAATAAAATCGCCGGCGGATTCAAGTTCCGAGCCAAAAGCAAATCGCTTCCGCAAGTTTCCTCGCACTTACTGTTGGTTCGCGGCCATCACCGGAACCTAACTTCGGGGTTCGCCTATCAGTCGCCGCTTGAGGATGCGCCAACAGCATCGATGCCGACAACCCCGGCGACATTTGTCCGACGTGATACAGTCATTCCTGACTGTTCTCTGGCAGATGGAGAGCGGAAGAACAGGCAGGAATGCCTGTATCACGCCGCAGCCTACTCCGACAAATGCCGAATGCAATACTGTGACCAGGTTTCCAAGCGCTCGAACAATCCGTCATTGAGTTCCGCCAGCGGCGTGAAACCGAGATCCGTCAGCGCGTCCTCGCGGGATTTCACGTCGTCCGACTTCAGCTCGATCAAATGCACGATGCCAAGATGGACTTGGCCGACGGGGTTCGATTCGTCATTGAGCAGCGCGATGATCTTGTGCTGGTGATCCTCCGGCAGGTCGAGTTCCTCCTCGATCTCGCGGGTGACGGCGGCATGATAGGCGTCCGGGCCGGTGCGTCCGCCGCCGGTATCGATCGGGTTGACGTGGCCGCCGACTCCGACTGAAATTTTCGCGTGCAGCCTGCTTTCGCCGCCCGACTTGCCGCGCGTGTAATGCAGGATTCTATCACCACAGCGGAAGATGCAGTAAGGGATGAGCTGCTTGTGGCCCGGGTCCTCCTCGGCGGCGGCACGGTCCATGAAAAAGTGATTCGCCGGATCCAACAAGCGGCTGACGGCGGCTTCCAATCCTTCGGTCCGGATCCCCTGAAACGCTCCGATTTCATCCAACAGCGCGCGCGGCACCACCAACACTTCCTCCCCGGCATACTTCGACATGCGGCGGAGCATAGGCAGCGAAGGCGGTCCGCCAAGCCCTCATGAAGGGGAAATTTCCGTGGCGAATATTTCGGTTTTCCTGATTTACGCGATCACGTGATTTCTTATGGCCGGTTTTGTGACATGGTCTCTCTCGTCAGCCGATCGCACCCCCGGTCGCTGACATTCCCCCACCCCTATCCCCCCATCCCCCCTCGTATGAAACTCCCTCTCGGTTTCTTCGCCCTCTTGGGCCTCATTTTCGCGATCCTCGATGTTCGTTCCGACGCACAGACCCTCCCCAGCTCGTTGAGCTTCAGCGTCTCCGGTGCGTTTGGAAACGGAGTAAACGAAAGCGGCAACAGCCAGCTCTACGCCGACAACAACCTGACCAACGGCTACAACACCGGCATGGACCTGACCGATGCCCCCACTTCGCTCAACCCGACCGGCCCAACCGGGTCCGCCGCCTTCCAATGGGGCCAGGCCTCCACAGGCGCCGCGTACTCCCACTCCAGCGCCCTCTGGTTCTCGCCCATCGCGGCTAACAACGTGGTCGCCGGCCAGTATTTCAACATCGGCTCGCTCTTCTACCGCAATGGCACGATCAAGACCGGCACCGGTGCCTCCGCCGTCGATCTCACGCTGAACCTGAGCTTTTCCAGCCCGTCCGGCATCGCCCCGATCACCGCCGTTTACACCAGCGACCTGATCAACTCCACCAACAGCAGCGACCCGATCGCCAGCGCCGATATCGTCTCCCTCCGCAATCTCGCCGCACCGCTCGATTTCACCGACGCCTCCGGAAACCGCTACTACCTCGAACTCACCTTCCAGGTCGATCAAAACACCATGGACGGCACGCTTTCCACCCAAGAGCAATTCCGCGTCTTTGAAGGTGACCAAGGCCGCGCCGACCTCCTCGGCCGCTTCACCACCACACCGGGCGTCATGGCGGTGCCCGAGCCCTCCGCCGCCCTGCTCGGTCTTCTCGGCTCGCTCCTTTTCTTCCGCCGCAAGCGCTGAAACCCTTGGTTTCGAGGGGGATTTCGGAAAAGCTTACTTTTTTCCAAAAATCCTCTTGCTCCTGCCCGGTCCCGCCGATAAACCTCCGCCCCACCCGAAAGGGGCGTTAGCTCAGTTGGTAGAGCACTTGCATGGCATGCAAGGGGTCAGCGGTTCGAA
>JBDSNC010000277.1:0-4277 GCA_039915545.1 Luteolibacter sp. | reverse complement strand
CTGCAGTTCGTATTGGATGGTGACGATCTCCTCATCGAGGTTCGCCTGCATCTGCTTGAAGCCGCGGTCGAGGTCCTGCCGGTCGCCGATGAGCATCACCGCGTCCACCACGGATTTCTGATCGCCGACCGCCTGTTGGAGACGGTCGGCGAATTTGCGCAGACGGTCTAATGGATCCTGGCTGCCGGCGAGGGCCTGCTCCATTGCCACCAAGGTTTTGATCACCTCCATCTGCGCGGTGGCGGCTGCACCGAGCGGGCCGCTTTCCATCAAAGCCTGTGCTCTATCTGTAAGACCGGATAAATTTCGGTTCTTCACGACTTCCGCCGCAAGAACAAGGCCGTTTTTTGAATCGTCGGTGATGTCCTGCGCCAGAGTGTCGAGGCGTTTTCCGAGCAGCTTGAGATCCTCGCCCAAAGTCTTCTGGCCTTCAATCGCGAGCTTGTAGCGGGTTCCATCAGAGTTGTGCAGATCCTTGGGCATTTGCTGGATCGCGCCGAGGCGGTTCGTTTCCAGATTGAAAGCCACCTGGCGGCGGACGAGCCCGGTGAGCGAGGAGTCCATGCCGAGCAGCGTCTCGCGCATCTTGAGATCCACCGCGAGCTTGTTCAGTTCGTTGCTCGCGGCTCCCTGGCTTTTCATCGCTTCGGAAATTTTGGCGGCCCCGTCCTTGCTGCGGCTGGCGGCATCCAAGGCTTTCATGGCGTCCGCCATCTCACCGGCGGAAAGCGTCTGAAGTTTTTTGATCGCCTGGTCCACGGCCGCGAGATCGTCGGGCATGAGCAGGCGCATCTGGTTGCGCAACTCGACAAGCTGCGCCTCGATCGCGGCCGCGTCCCGGCGGACGTCGCCCTGCGTCATCCCCGCCTGATAGAGCTCGCTCTGCGGGTCGGCGCTTTCCTGGGCGAACGCCGCGGGAAGCACCAGCCATGCGGCGCAGGCGGTGAAAAACGGAATCCTGCGCAAGACCGCGGCCGGATGCGTGTGTGATGAGGTTTTCATTTTTGATTGTCCTGTTTTAACAAATCTCCGGTCTGGTTGCGCAGGTTCTCCTGCGCTCCGGATAGATCCTTGATTGACTCGGCGTGCTTGCGCAACTGCTCGGCAAGTTCCTCCCGCTTTGTTTGCAGGGAAACGACCGACCATTCGCGCGGAGAGGTGTATGCCCTGCCGGGGCCGGTTGCGTCGTTGTTGTCGACCGCCTGGATCCACCAGGTGAACGTGTTGCCTTCGCGCCAATCGACGTTCTTGCCGGGCTCCTTCCATTCGAAATCGAACGTCAGTCCGGCGGCGGGCTGCGCCATGGGGATGGGAATCCGGGTCGCCTTGTCGGGGTTGGGCTCCTCGCCCTCGCCGAGCGTGTTCGTCTGCTGCACGCAGAGCACGACCTGGCTGATCTTGAAATCGTCGCGCACCTCGAAACGGATCCGCGGTTTCTGTTCGGCGACGAGACTCGCCTTTTCCAACTGTCCCTCGGCAAACTCGATCTCCGGCGGCTTGTCCGGCAGCACCCCGATGGAGTAAACGGTGTTGTTCTGCGAGACGATGTCTCCGTCGTTCCTGAGTTCGATCCACAGCCCTTCGAGGCCTTCCTTCGGAACATCCACCTGTGTGGTGAAATCCGTGCGTTCGCCACCTACGGGTTTCATTTCCAGTGAATGCTCCTTGCCGGTTAGGACCACCCGCGCTCCCTTGAGCGGCTGGGTCGCCTTGCCGGTGACCTTGAGCTTGCTGCCCGCGAGCAGGCTCAGGCTGCCTGCGGAAAGCTGGGCCGGCGGCATCCCGGTGTAGGCCGGATAGGTGACCTCGAACTTGATTTCCTTCACCGCCGGCGGGTGGAGCAGCCCGACTTTCCACTCCTCGCCGCGACCGTCGTTCAGATAGAAACGGTAGCTCAGCGGTTGTTGGACGTTCGGTAGCTGGAATGAAAACACATCCGGGCTCGCGGCCTTGGCGGACACGGTGATCGTCTCGGGCTTTTTCCCCTCGTAAGTCACCTCCACACGCCCGGAACGCGGAATCACTCCGGTCGCCTTCGCGGAAATTTCGATCGTCTGGCCGACGGGGATCGAAAAATCCCGGCTCACCGCGGTGACGATGGTTTCCGTCGGCAGCGGGACCTTTGAGAGCGCCATACGTTGCAGGAGGATGAGGCTCTTGGGTGCCAGTGCTTCTATCAAACCACCCGTCACACCCACCAGCAGGAGGGCGGCGCAGATGAGTTTGGTCAGGCGCTTCCATTGCACCGCCAGCCGGAGATCGAGCTTCGCGATGCGTCCCGCCATCTCATCGAGCAGCGCCTTCACGATGGCCTCCGAGCCATTGGGTTTGCGCGCCAGTTGCACCGCGGAGATCAGACTTGAGCGAAGGTCCGGCCAGTGACGCTCGGCATAAAGAGCTGTTTCATCCGGCGTGAGACGGCGCTGCCAAGGTTGGATGCCAAACCGGAATACGATGAAGCCAAGAACGGTCAGATCCCCGATGGCAAACAACAAACGCACCAGCCGCGGCAGATCGAAAACCCAGTCCAGCGCGCCTTGGAGAATCACCAGTCCGCAGAGCGCGGCGACGAACCAGAGCAATCCTTCGGACCATGAAACGTGGAGCACTCGGGAAGCGAGGGCGTTCAGCCGTTGGACGATTGCTTTCGGCAGCGCCTTCGGCATGCGTCTCAGCTCGCCGCGGCTAACGGCCGGGCGGGGCTGGCTTTTGACGGCCGGTTTTTTAAGAAGCTTGTTCATTTCAATTGCCAGAGCCGTCTCAGCAGCCATTCGGTGCAGGCCAGAGTTGCGAGAACCACCATCCACCAGGGAGAATAAAACAGCTCGCGTTTTTTGAAGGTGGGAACCGTCGCGCTGCGGCTCGATACGAGCGAAGGAAGTTCGTTGAGATTTTCCTCACGCAGGAATTTGCCGCCCGAGGCGTCGGCCATCGACTGGAGCAGCGAGCCGTCCATCGCGGTCTCGGCTTGCTCAAGCTTCGGCGGCACGACGTTGAATTTCAAAACCGCCTTTGGATCCATCAGCGTGGAGAACTGATACTGTCCGGCAAGGTGGGCGGTGAACTCCGCCTGATAGGTGCCGGGCTGGTCGGTGACCTGGACTAGGCGTAATTCGCCCGACTGCTCCTTCGCGCTTATCAGCGTCAGGGTCCCCGGCACGGAGGCGTCTTTGAGCGGCGCGAATCCCTGTGAGAACAGCTTGCCGGAAATCACCACCTTGTCGCCGATGAAGTATTCGGGCCGGTCCACCTTGAGCTGGGTGCGGGCCGACGCGCCGAGCTGGCGGTCGAGCGAGAAGTTCTGGATGATCTGGTTCCAGATTTTCGAGTAATACTTTTCACCGAGTTTGCTGCGCCAGCGATACGTTTCGTCGAAGCCGAAATACATCACCGAGCCCTGGCCATAAGTTTGCTGCGCGATGACCGGCATCGGCTGGCCGTTGGTCGCATGCTCGGGATCCGTATCGACGAGAAACACCTGGGCAGTGGGCCGCGCGCCGGCCACCCGCGCGGTCCAGCGCACGCCGGGGAACGAGTTCCAGATCTGGCGGTTTTCAAGATTGTCATCGGCCATGCGCAACAGCGGCGAGTATTCGCCCATGGCAGTTAGTTTCAGTTGGATCGGCTCGCGGCTGCGTGCCGCCAGTTGGTCACCGGTGAGTTTCTTGTCGAGCTTCACTGGCAGCAGGGGTTCGAGCGGCGTGCCGATGAAGCGGAAGGGATTGTTCTTCGGACCGGCGAGGAAGATCAGGCCGCCACCGAGTTCGCTCACCCACTCGTTGATGAGTTTCATGTTCGCGTCGCCCAGCGCCGCAGGATCGACATCGCCGATGATCATGATTTCGTTGGAAACCACATCAGCGCGGTTGGTGGGAAATCCCTTGAGGAACGGACTGTCAGGCTCGTCCGCCAGATCCGCGCCGCCATCGAAGAGCACGCTCTTCACCGCGAGCCGGCGGTCGCGCTGCAAGGTGGATAACAGATAACGGAAATCCCAGCGCGGCTCTTGTTCGACGTAGAGAACCTTCACCTGGCTGTCGAGAACGCGCACCTTGGTGGTCGCGACGTTGTTTTCCTTCGACGACTCGCCTTCGACCGGAGTGATTGACGCCTCGATCTTCACCTCGGCCTTTTCCTTCGGCTCGTAGCCGAGGCGGTATTCGGCGTCGCCGTCGCCGGTGAGCTTCACGTCCTGTTCGTCCACCACCTTGCCATCGGCCTTGAGCTGGATTTTCACGCTGCGGCCGTTGTAGCCCGCAGCACGGACTTTGACCATG
>JBDSNC010000263.1:0-22472 GCA_039915545.1 Luteolibacter sp. | reverse complement strand
GGCCGGGTAGTTCCACGTCGGCAGGCTTGGATTCGCGGCAGCGTCCGATCAGATCGTAAAGCGAGGTCATTACCGCCAAATATAACACCACGGTCTTGACCGTTTCCACCGCAAGCTGCGGCGGGGGCGGTCAGAAATCGAGGGACTGCGAGTTGATCCTTGCCACGCCGCGGACGGAATGGCTTGGCTCGGAGGTGGCCATTGATACCGAATTCATCGCGCGAATCGATTCCCCGCGGTTCTGCGAGCGCTTGTTCGCGGTGCTGCCGGACGTGGTCTTCTGCCTCAAGGATTCCGACTTCCGTTACCGCGCGGCGAACCAGGCCTTCGCAGAGCGGATCGGGCTGAAGAACGCCAGCCGGTTGATCGGGAAAACGGCCGAGGATTTTTTCGATCCCGTTCTCGCGGAGAATTATCGCGAACAGGACCTGCGCATCATGGCCGGTGGCGATGTCACGGACGAACTGGAACTCGTGACCAACCGCGATGGCTCAGCCGGTTGGTATCTGGCGACGAAAATTCCGCTGCACGATTCCAGCGGAACGGTCATCGGACTGGCTTCGGTTTCCCGCGATCTTCGCGAGCCACGCGAAGGGGATGCGGAACTCGCCGGGATCGCCAAAGTCGCCGAGCACATTCGCGAGAACCTCGACCAACCGTTGCGCGGCAGCGAGCTGGCGGAGATTGCGAAACTGACACCCACCCAGCTCGACCGGCGGATGCGGCGGGTATTTCACCTGAGCACCGCACAGTTTGTGAGGAAATCGCGGATCGAGCATGCGGCGGTGCTGCTCGCCACCACGACAATCCCCATCGTCGAGCTCGCGCTGTCCTGCGGTTAC
The DNA here is from genome assembly GCA_039915545.1 of Luteolibacter sp. Classification (GTDB taxonomy): domain Bacteria; phylum Verrucomicrobiota; class Verrucomicrobiia; order Verrucomicrobiales; family Akkermansiaceae; genus Luteolibacter. Next base: position 21,630 of record JBDSNC010000263.1, on the reverse strand, counting down.
GGCGACCAGACCGCATTAACGCGGCAATTCCGGGCCACCGTGGGAATCCCACCCGCCGCCTACCGTGATCACATGCGGAAGCGGCGGTGACGACCGGTCAGAGAGGGAGATCGTAGCTCCGGCCGCCGACGCCTTCGTACCAGCGGAGGTAGGCGAGGTTCACCATCGAGTAGCCGCCGGGTGTCGGATAGTTTCCGGTGAAATACCAATCGCCGCAGGGGCCTTTGATCGAGGCGTGGAGATTTTCGATGTTCTGGAAAATGACCTGCACCTCGCCATTCCATTCGATGCCTTCCGGATAAACCATGCGGCTGACTTCGGCGGAGATTTCCTCGTCCGTGAACGCTTCGTAAACCGCTTTCACGCGGTTCTGGCGCTCGCCTGCCGGTTTCTCCAACTCGGTGCGGCAGTCGTCGTAAATCCGATCCAGCAATGACTGCCTGCCCGCCTTGCGATGCAGAGCGACGGCGGCGGAGAAGGCGATGAATTTGCCGAGCTCCGACATGTCGATGCCATAACAGTCCGGATAACGGATCTGCGGCGCGGTCGAACAAACGACGATCTTCGACGGCTTCGTGCGGGCGAGGATTTTGAGAATCGACTGCTTGAGCGTGGTGCCGCGGACAATCGAATCATCGAGCGCCACCAGATAGCCGCCGGGTTTCACGACGCCATAGGTGATGTCGTAAACGTGGGAAACCATCTGGTCGCGGCCTTTTTCCTGGGAAATGAAGGTCCGCATCTTGATGTCCTTGTGGGCGATCTTCTCGCCCTGCGGCCAGTTTCTCAGAATCAGGTCGTCGACCAGATCGGGAGTCAGATTTCCGGCAGCGGAGGCCTCCAGGATGGACGAGCGCACCTCCTGCCGGCGGAACAGACGAAGTCCGTCCATCAGGCCGTAGTAGGCGGTTTCCGCAGTGTTGGGGATGAAGGAAAAGATGGTTTTTTCAAACGCTCCACCGATGGCGTCCACCACCTGCGGGACGAGCGCGGCTCCCATCGCCTTGCGCTCCCGATAGATCTGCGGATCATTGCCACGGGAGAAGTAGATTTTCTCAAACGAGCACGGCGTGAATTTCTGCGGCGGCGCGAACGCGGTGTCCGTCATCGAGCCATCGGACTTGATGGTGATCATCGAGCCGGGATCGACGGCTTTCACATCGGAGGCTTCCGCTTCGAAAACGGTCATCAGCGGCACCCGCTCGGAGGCGAAGGCGATGACTTCATCCGTGATCAGCATGTGGCAGGGCCGGATCCCGCGGGGATCGCGCATGACGAACATGTCGCCGTTGCCAATGACGCCGCAGATCGAGTAACCGCCGTCCCATGAGGCTGCGGATTCGGCGACGAGCTTCGGCACATCCAAGGCGGCGGAGATTCGGGCCGGTATTTCCGCACCGGGCACTCCGGCGTCGCGAAGCTGCCGATAGAGGTCGGTGTGGGCCTCGTCGAGATGATAGCCGATTTCTTCTAACACGGTCTGCGTGTCGGTGCCGAAAACCGGGTGTTGGCCGCGGTCGATGAGCACTTCGTTGAGCTCGCCGGCGTTGGTCATGTTGAAATTCCCCATCACCATCAGGGTCCGGGTCGGCCAGTTGCTGCGGCGCAGATAGGGATGGCAGCAACCGACGTCGAATTCGCCGGACGTGCCGTAGCGCAGGTGGCCGATGAGGATTTCACCGCCGAAATCGAAGTGTTTTTTGACGCTCTCCGGGTCCTTGTGGTTCATCAGCCCCTTGCGGGACATTTTGTAGAAGTTCTTCGTCTCCTTTCGGAAAATCTCGGAAAGCGCGTCCTTTTCCACCCCACGGCGGCGGTTGACGTAGGGCTGGCCAATGGGCATGTCGAGTTTCACGCAGCCGATCCCGGTGCCGTCCTGGCCGCGGTTGCGCTGCTTTTCCATCAGTAGGAAAAGCTTGTTCAGTCCCCAAAGGTTGGTGCCGTAACGATCGTAATAATAGGCCAGCGGCTTGCGAAGTCGCACTGCCGCGATCCCGCATTCGTGTTTGAGAGAGTCGCTCATGCGTGGGTCGATTTTAGCCTCACTCTCCGCGAACGCAAACGCGGACCCCTTCTTCGGGAACCATGCGACCCAGGATGGTGCCGCCGTCGCCCGCCTTGAGGGCGGTTTCGACATCAGCCTCGGCGACGATCGCCACCCAGCCGATTCCCATGTTGAAGGTGTGGAAGCGGTCTTCCGCGTCCACGTGTGAGAGAAGTTTCTCGATTCCGGGAAGATTCCACTTGGGGATTTCCAGATCGGCACCCATTCCGCGGAAGAGGCGCTCGAGGTTTTCCGGAAGTCCACCGCCGGTGATATGGGACATGGCCTTGGGCTTCACACCCGACTTTTTCAAATCGCGGGTGACGTCGTGGTAGAGGCGGGTGGGCTTGAGCCAGGCGTGGAGTTCCTCATCGGTGACCTCGCCTGGAAATTCGTTGAGCACCCGGCGGACGAGCGACCAGCCGTTGGCGTGGATGCTGTCGGACGCATAGCCGATGAGGACATCGCCGACAGCCACGGTGGTGGGATCGATGAGGTCGGGTTTTTCGGCGCAGCCGATGCAGAAGCCGGAAAGCTCGATCACGTCAACGGGGACGATTCCGGGCATTTCTGCGGTTTCGCCGCCGGCAAGAATGCAGTCGCAGGCTTCCAGGTAATCAGCCATGCCGGAAATGAGGCGGGTGATTTTCTCCTCATGCAGCGCTGCGATGCCGATGTAATCGAGGAAAAGCAGCGCATCGCCACCCGTGGTGAGAATGTCGTTCACGCTCATGGCGACGAGGTCCTTGCCTGCCGTTTCGAGAAGATCGTGCTCCAGCAGCAGCTCCAGTTTTGTCCCGACGCCGTCGCAACCGGTCATCATGACCGGCTCCTTGTAGCTGCTCAGGTCGTAGCAAGCTGCAAAAAGCCCAAAAGCCCCCCACAACTTGCGTGTCTGTTGAGTTCTGCGCACGTGAGTGCCGATGTCGCCCACAAGAGCAGCCGCTTTACGCGTGTCCACTCCAGCCTGTTGGTAAGTTAACTTGCCCGCCATATTCCGCTGCGGGAGTTCTACAAGCCAACCTCTTCGCGTCACGAAGAAAAAAATCCGGGTTTTACGGCGGCCGTCATTTTGGCCCGAAACCCTTGGAATTATCAGCAATCCACAGTGCTGATTTTAAAATTCCAAAAAAACTGACACACGAGAGCCGGAAATGTTCAAAAAAAGATTGCCAACTTAAAAAGATTATCTTAGTTGTCGGAAAGGTTAGCGAAGCAGATATTTAAGACAACTTGACAATCCGCCGAATATCCCTAGAACCAAATCGAAATCAGAAATCACGATGATGACGAAGCAAGCCCCATCCATCCATCTCGACTCAGGTCTTGAGATTGGCTACGGCAGCCCCCTCGCCCGCTTCGGGCAAGAGGTGACGCTTACCGGAGGCACTCATTTCCTGCTCGCCCGCAACGGCCGCGGCAAGACCACCCTTCTCCGCACCCTCGCAAAGACTTTGAAACCCCTTTCCGGTAAATTCCAGGTCGAGGGGTTCGTGCAATACCTTCCCGAGGATCTTCGGTTTGATCCTGAAATCACACCCGCCATGGTTTTCCGGATGCTCCTGCCCAAGGCCAAGGTGGCGGAAGCGCTCGATCTGGCTAAGCGCATCGAGCTCGACGCGAAAAAGCCCTACGGCCGCCTCTCCACCGGAAACCGCCGCAAGACCAATCTGATCATGGCGGAACTCTCGGTGAAATCAGACACCGGCAACATCCTTTTGCTCGACGAGCCTTTCAGCGGACTGGACGCCTTCGCCCGCCAGGCTTTCGAGGAAATCTGGAAAAACTCCACCTCCAACGTGCTGCGTCTGGTGAGCTGCCATCCGGATTACGATTCGATGGAGATGCCCAGCGCCGTCATGATCGAGGGCCAGAACGTCCGTCATTTCCATGACGAAGGCCAAACATGGAGTGGTCTGAAAAACTTGATGAACTGAAAGCCATGAGACTTTTCCGACTTACAATTGCCACCGTCTTCCAGCGTAAAGCTTGGGTGATCTGCGCTTTTGCAGTGCTGGTCCTGCCTTTTGCGCTGCCGATGATTTCGAGCGCGACGGAAAATCCGATTCTCGTTCAGCCCGCACGGATTCAGACTGCCTGGGGAACACTTTGGACCTGCACCCTGTTGTGGGGCTTGTTCACCGCCTCCCACGAGGGTGAAACCAACGCAAAAACCGGCGTGGGTGAGTATTTCCAGACGACGGGACTGTCTGCCACACGCCAACTTTTTGAAATTTGGCTCGCCGTATTCTGCTTTGTGGCTCCTCTGGCGATCATCACGGCTGCCATTTGTCATTTCGCAGCCGGTCCATCAGACCCTGCGGAGCGCACGATGTGGTTGGTGCTGAACACACAATACACCGCGCTGTTCCTACTGGTAGTCGCACCGCTTCTGGCACTGGCCACCGCCGTCGCCTCCCGCTTCGGCGGTATCACGGGATTCGCCGTCACCCTGCTCATTACACTCTACGGCCTCTATGGCATCGGCTATCTCGACAATATGCTGAAACTCGAGGCAAATCCGATCCTGCACGGCATCTGGCTCTTCTCGCCCCACTACAATTTCGCGGACCTGACGCAGCGCCTCTACTTCAAGAGCGGAGCGCTTCCGACACCTACGTTCTGGAACATGACCGTCTATTTCACCGGAATCCTCTCCGTCTATGCCGGCCTGTCCCGCCTCTGCTTCCGCACCAAACTTTCCGCCTGATCTCTAGCAATTTCATTTCCTCCCCGCCGCACATGTCACGCAACTTCACCAACGCAATTTCCGCAGGCCTCATCGGCACTGGCGCGCTTGCTTGGGCGTTTGCCGGACGCCCGCTGGTAGCGAACCCGGACCTGAGAACCCCGCTCAATCCGCTAGGGATCAATCACAGCCCTTACGGACAGGTTTTCGCCATGGCGATGCAAGGTCCGATCGACACCTATTTTTCCGGCTCACAGTATGGCGGTGTCCACAAACATGACGACGCTGCGCGGAAAGCAACCGAGTCGACTCAGGAGGAAAAGGCAAAGGCGGCGGATGTTCCTCTCGGAAGCCGCCTTCAGAAACTGATCACATCCCTCGATAACGCATCCACCGAGCGCACCAATCCGAAACCTGCCAGCAACGCCCAGCGCCTGTACCTCCGCCGCCAGGTGGAGGACAAGCTGCGCTTTGCCTATCAGCTCGATCCTTCCCATTACGGAAACTATAATTCCCTCCACTTTTTTCTCACGGAACCACAGATGGGAACACGCCCGGAACTCACTCCCTCCGCGCTCCAGCTTGCCGACGAGACCATTCAGTATTGTCTCAACCAGAAGAACGATCCCCGTCCGATCCTGACCGCCGCCGGCGCTTGCACCAACGTCCTGCAACTGATGTTTGCAGACCGTCAGAATCCGCTGCCCAAATATGATACCACGCAAATGCGCAGCTATCTGAATCTTTTGGACCAGTGTATTCATAAATACGAAACCGCAGCAGAAGATTGGAAACAATCCAAAAACTGGGAACTGCTATCACCCATGCGCATCAACGAATGCAACGAACGCTACGATTTCATCTGCAAGATCCGCGACGCTTCGGAAAAAGCCATTGTCATTTTTGAATCAAAACAGCACTCACAAGCCTCTAACTAACCGACTTTAGAATCCCATGCCCGTCTTCTCCTCAGTCATCGAACCGCCACCGCTTCCGGGTCATTCCCCGGCAGCCGCTCCGGCGCGTTTCGCTGCGGGCATGGGTGGTTCGGATTTGCTGGGGATCATCTTCCGCGTCTGCCGCGAGCTGCGGGTATCGGACATCCAGATGCGGGCCGAGCGCCCGGTTTATATCCATACCAACAAAGGCATGGAGAAACTCGATTTCCTCGGAATCCTCTCCGCTGGCAACATGGACGAGATTCTCAAGGAGCTCATCACCAACCGGGAAAGCGGCAGCCATGGTTTCGGTAATGACCAGAACATGGAGCAGCGCGTGGATGAGAAGATCCGCCTCGCCATTTCCAAATTCGCAGAAACCCGGGTGGCCGATTTTTCCTGCGACGGCGTGCCGATGGGTGACAGCGGCGAGCGCTCGGGAAGGCTCCGGATTCAGGCCCACCTCAGCTCGTCGGGACTTGGCGTCACCTGCCGGATCCTCAACGATTTCATTCCGGAACTGGAATCCCTCGGCATCGATCCCGATACCACGGACACACTCCGTCATGGGGTTTTGAAGCGTGCCGGACTTTGCCTAGTCACGGGTCCCACGGGTTCCGGCAAATCCACCACTCTCGCGTCTTTGATCGACTGGCTGCGGCGGAATCACCCGAAGCACATCGTCACCGTCGAGGATCCCATCGAATACCAATATCCGGACGATATGGATGATCCGGACTATCCCGGACACCGGCTTCCTTCGCCCAGCATCGTCACCCAGCAGGAAGTCGGCCGCGACCTTCATTCCTATCGCCAAGGGCTCAAGGATGTTTTGCGCAAGGCCCCCCACGTCATCCTTCTCGGAGAAATCCGGGATCGCGAGGCCATGGAGACCTGCATGGAAGCCGCACAGACAGGACATTTGGTTCTGTCCACCCTCCACACCACCGGCGCGGTCAAAACCATCGGCCGTATCCTGGAGCTCTATCCAAAGGAGAACCATAGCTCCGTTCTCAGCCGCCTCGCGGAAATTCTGATCTTCATCCACTCCCAAGGTCTTCTCAACGGAGTCCAGCGCCGGGTTCTCACCTATGAGTTCCTCCAGAACAGTGACGATGCGGTGGCCAGCGCCATCGCCAACTATGACGGTGGCGCGCGCTCCCTGGAAGACGTGATCCGGCGCGCCGGAAACATCGAGTGGGACTCCAATCTCCGCCGCCTCCTGAACCAAGGGGTCATCACGCGGGACACGTTTGAAAACGTGAAAATGAACCGAAATGATGATGCGGATGATTAAAAACTACGTCATCACGTAATAGCATTCTACTTAAATATAGTTAATTATCAAGAAAGCTTCCACGGAAACCCTGACAAACCGATTCGCTTTCCCATACTTTTCGAGAACATCCCAAGAAGACCGAAGAACTCAGAAACCTCCACTTCGTAAGGATATTCTCTCTCTGACAAAACAACAAACACACCCGAATAAATAGAATAGAAAATAACACACTATGAAACTGACCAACACCCAAAACATGAAGTCCAAGTCCGGTATGACCCTCCTCGAATTGACGGTCGTCATCCTCGTCTTGCTCTCCCTCATCTCGATCCTCTTCATCGGCGCACGCGCCTGGAAGAAAGGTTCGGACCGTTCCGCGAACATCCTCAATGTCCGCAATATTCAGCAAGCCGTCCGCGGCCTTCAGAATACGAAGGAAAAAGCACCTACCGATACCGTCGATGAGGACAACACCATCTTCGGCACAGGTGCCTACCTCAAGAAGCCGGTTCCACCAGTGGCATCCGGAGCTACCGCTTATACATTTGGAACCACGTTCGGCGACCCTGGTGTGATCTTCACCACGAATGCCCAACTGACCGCCACCGTCGGTGAGTATTACTATGATGCTGCTGAAATCACCGCGAAAACCAGCGACTGGTGATCACAAGGCGGCATTCAAAGTTTGAATGCCACCTTATCTTACCTCACGGCCTGCCTGCCAAGGCGGGCAGGCCGTCTTTTCAATACGGTGACAGCCCCGGGCTGCTCACCCCTTTTAGGAAAAAGCAGTCATCACTCCGAGTCCCTTTCAAATGGGGTCTGATTTCTATTTCCGCCCCAAACCACACCCCCGCAGAAAAGTTAGGAAACAACACATCATGAAATTGACAACCAGCCACACCCCGAAACGCAAGTCCGGCATGACCATCCTCGAATTAACGGTCGTCATCCTCGTCCTGCTCGCCCTCATCTCCATTCTCTTCGTCGGCGCGACCGCGTGGAAAAAAGGAGCCGATCGTGCCGCCAACCTCATGAACATCCGCAATTGCCAACAGGCGATGCGCGGAGCTCAGAATACGGCGCTTGATCCCACCCTCACGGCCTTCACAGGCACGGACTTGCTAGCCTACATGAAAATGCCCACCACCATTGGCGGCACCACCGCTCTCGGCATGTCCTACACCGCAGGGACGGTTTACACCGCAAAAGGTGTGCTCTGGCTCACTGTCGCCTACGGCACGGACTATCCAAGTGCCACCAACGCGCCGCCAGCCGCCCTCTATTCCGAGTGGTAAACCGGTTTCTCCCTCCCGGGAGATCCCGATCCACGGTCCGCCTGCCTCTGGCGGGCGGGCCGTTTTCCTCATGAAACTTTCATTCCATCAGACCACCTTTTATGAACTTCGCTCCCCCCACCCGTCCGAAACATTCACGCGGAATGACGATCCTCGAACTGACCGTCGTCATCCTTGTCCTGATTTCCCTTGTCTCCATTCTTTTCGTCGGTACCACCACATGGAAAAAAGGCAGTGACCGGGCCGCGAATGTCATGAACCTCCGCAATTGCCAACAGGCAATGCGCGGGCACGACAACATGCGTATCGACAAAAGCGTCACCACGTTCACGGCCACCGATCTGGCCACCTACATGAAGTTCCCCAGCTCCATCAACACGATCACCTACGCGGGCGGCACCACTGTCACCGCAAAGGGCGTGCTCTGGCTCACCGCCACCTATGGAGTCTCCACACCCGCCTCTGATTACGCGCCTCCCACCACGCTCTACAGCGAGTGGTAGGTTCACTTCATTCCAAAGCCCGCCCCCCCCATGGCGGCGGGCCGCATTTCTGAAATTTCCTGCTCACCGGACCGCCCCCCAATCCGCCATGTCACACTCACTCACTTCAGTCCCTTGGCCACTTTCCAACATCCGGCGTCCCTCAATCCTCTGCAGCGGTTCGCACAGGCTTGTTCCATTCTGAAACTGACCACCCGCGCGGTCAATCCGGGGTGGTATCAGGAAGCGCTTGAACTGGATTTCCAACTGCATATCCGGAAGGATGGAGCCAGCATCTCCACCTTCTACCTGAACCGTCCAAAAAACCAGTGGAGTCCGGGTCCTACCCTCCAGGAGGAGGTTTTCCAAGATCCTGCGAAAACCGCGGCCCTCGCCGCCGAGTCTCTGGCGGTGGCCCGCTCGTTCGGAGCCAACGCACTTGGGGTGATTCTCCACATCGCGGATGAATTCGCCACCACCGAGCTGAAACCGGAACTCGACAATCCGTCCGCCCTTTTCGAGCTGCGGGATGCCGCCATTTCCAACCCGGGATCCATCCTCGACGACAATTCCATTCAGGCGGATCTTTATTCATGGCGGGTGCTGCCCTACCCGGCGGCCGGCGGCGAAGTCATCGGCACGACGGCGACGCTAAGTCGCCAATACGCTCCATTCATCGAAGCACTCCGGCAGGCGGGCGAAGTGGCGAATTTCCCCATCCTCTCCCATGCCCTGAGCGCGCCACTGGTCGCTATCCTGGGACTCAGCCATCGAGTAGTGCCAACTCCGGGGAAACCCTTCGTAGCCATCCTCCTGTATCCATGGCTCACCGCCATGGCATTTTTCAACGAGCACGCCGACCTGCGCCTCATCCGGACTCTGCAGCACCGCGGCATGCGCCGTGCGACGAATTTCCGGAATGCGCTGGCCACTACCAACGCCTCGTTGGAGTTCATCGATCCGGACATCTTTATCCTCCCGCTCGGGCAGAATGTGGACCAAACGCTGGACGCGGATTTGCGAATCACCTTCAACACCAGCCGCGTGGAGATCATCGATCAACCGTTGATCGAGGGCATTCCCTCCTGGTGTCCCGAGCCTGCCATCTCGACCCTCCCGCCGGATCAGAGACCTTCGTTGGTATCCAGTCACACCTTTACCATACTGCGCGAGGAAAAATGGGCGATTCAGAACTTCCTGTCCACTCCCAAGGAGATCGTTGAAATCTATCCGGATCGTTCGGAAATGCGCTTGCTTCGCTTGCTGCGCCTGGGCCAGGTCGCCATTCTTGCCTTGTCCATCTTGTCGCTGGTATATTCCGGCTACGGCGTCATCGGCATCATCAGCCGCCCGGAATGGTCTTTCGATCAAACCCAGGCGGACGCGTCGAAGGGGAGACTCGCGAAACTCACCACCGAAACCAAAAAAGCCGAACATTGGAACAACCTGTTGGAAGACCGGTCCAAAGCCTGGACCTCGATGGAGTCGCTGGCGCGTCTGTTCCCTGCCAACTGTGGAATGCTGGTGGACACCTATTCGCATGCGGCCAAGCCGGACATGATGCCCGGGAAGGCCAAGGTTGGTTTCGTCAAGGAATGGAAAATCACCGGATACGCCCAGGATCAGGCCCTCGACTATCTCAATACCATCAATACCCGCGAGGGAATCACCGCCCATTTCAGCGAGATTGCCCGAATCACCGGAAACACCTCTTTCAGCTCGAACGCCGGAAACCGCAATCTGGTCGTGAACGTCCGGACCCAGGAGAATACCGGCTACAAGCCAGCGCCGCCGGAAGAAGGGACTACTATGGATCGCAGCAACTATCCCTTCAGCTTTGAGATGACAATCATCCAACGTTTTGAAGCGACCGATCCGATGGCCATCAACGTCGCAAAAGCTCCCTAAATTCACAATCCATGCACCACTATCGCCAAGCGATCATCCTCTTTGGAATCGTCCTCCCCGCCATCGCGGGAGCCGGGCTGGTAGGCGTCGGTTTTTACGCCAAGTCCACGATGGAGGCGAGTTTGAATTCCAAAATGACGAACTACACGACCTACGAGCAAAGCCGCCATGCGGGTCTGGAAATCGAAGCAACCGTCAACCGCCAGCGCCCGCATGTTGAACGCTGGACCAAACAACTGGCGGAAGAAACATCGAGCGTGGTCACTTCCAATCTCAGGGAAATCTCCGAACACCTCCCACCAAAGGAAATCCAAATGACGGCATTCGAGCGTCCCAGCAGCGCAGGTGGGTTCGGGTCGATATCAGCCCAGCGCTCGTCCCAGATCCGCATCGCGTTCCGGGGGACCTACCGGACCCTGCAACGCAATTTCCTCGAATTGGAAACCCGGATGCCACAACTCCAGCTTCAGGAATTCAAAATTGATCCCAGCACCGGCATCTCGCCCCTGCTCAACTGCCAAGTCACCTACACCGCATGGGAAAACTAATTCATATCAGCCTGGCATGGGTGATGGCGACCGCCGCTTTCGCGCAGTCGGCGGAGAACTTCAACACCCATCAGGTGGCACCAGTGGTTCCTCCTTCGAAAACGGACAAGCCCGCCCCAGCGAAGCCCAACGACAACAATACCACAGGCTCACTCCCTTCCCGCTTCATCGGTGCTGCGGAACTCGGTGGCTACGTGGCTTCCATGACATCTGCTCTATCAATGCATGACCGCGAGACCGATCCTTTCGGGCAGTCACAGGATCCCAACGCCAAACCCGTGATCAAAAGCACCGTCGCCAAGTCGACCCAGCGTGTTTCACAACCACAGGCGGTCCCCCTCACGGAGATTGTCCGACTGATCGTGGTTACGACAATCATGCCGGGAGAAAAGCGCTTCCTAATCGGAACACGCTCCTTCGCGAAGGGGGATCACATTCCTCTCGTATTCCGCAACAAGCAGATCCGTGTCCAGGTGACCGAAGTGAATTCCCAGGAAATCACGTTCAAGAATCTGGACAGCGGCGAGACCGCCTCGCGAAAATTGGACATGCTCCCCGTGGGCATGACTCCGGGACTGCACGGCATCACCGCTCCAGGCATGGTCCCGGACCGGCCGAACGCGCCGATCGAACTCGAAGCCGCAGAACCAACTGCCGAAATATCCCCGAACCGCTAAACTGATACCTTCATGAAAGCTGCGATCCTCTTCACTCTCACCACCTCGATCCTGGCGGCAGGAATCCTCCAAGCACAAACCCCGGCGGATCCGATGATCGAACCCGTGGCGGCCGCCGGACAGGAGCAGATGTCCTCACTCCCTTCCGTCGGCGAACCTTCACCCGAAGCGTCACCACCACCTCCCGCCGATCTGATCGCTCCGGCACCTTCATCGGATATCCCGGTAATGCCCACACCCAATCCTGCGGACACTGGTGCGGCCGCAGCAGCTCCGTTTGCCCCCCTTGAGCAGCAGAAGCAGGAAATGAAAAAGGCGGACGAGGGTTTCATCATCAAGGATGCCGCCCTGAATGACATCTTTCAGTTCCTGGCGAAATCGGCGGGCCGTCAGTATTTCCACAATACCAAGATCGCCGGACCGGAATTCCTCGTCACAGGTCACCTTAACGACGGCAATCCCCTCCAACAGATGGAAGAGCTCGCTTTCATGTACGGCCTCTCGCTCCATGTCAAAGGCAACACGATCTACGCTCTCACCCAGGCCCAGCTCGCCCAACTGCCGAGCGCGGAATTCCACTATCAGCTCCGCTATCTCCGCCCGACGGACATGGAACAGATCAAGGAGCTGATCAAACCGATGCTGAGCCCCGGCACCGGCATCGTCAACTTCGAGCCCAAGACCAATACCATCGTCATCATCGATTCCGCGCACCGCATCGAGCAAGCGAGGGACCTGCTGCACGGAATCGACAAGGCGAAGGGCCAGATCATCGTTGAAACAAAGATCCTCCGCGTAAACAGCAACGCCGCCGAACGGACCGGTATCAATTGGGCCAGCTCACTCGGCAAGGACGGCACCGCCATCAATCTGACACGAGACCTCAATTCCGTTTTCGGCCTTCCGTCCTCCGTCAGATCGGAAATTCTTGGAGGTGAGGGAACGAATCTGGTCCTCAGCCCGGTCCAGATTTCCGGCGTGTTGCGCGCCTTGGCGGAGGGCGGACTTGCAAGCCAGGTTTCCAACCCGACGCTCATCACCGAAGACAACGAACAGGCAGCCATCTCCATCATCGACCGCGTCCCTATCATCACCACCCAAAGCACCGCAGCCACCTCCGGCGGCAATCCGACCGTCACCGAGGAAGTTCGTTACAAAATCGATACAAACGACAAATCCATTGATGAAAACCCCGACAAACACCGCGAGATCGGAATCTCGCTGGTGGTCACCCCGACTCTGCTCCCCGATGGCACCGTCCGTATGAAATTGCGGCCCCGTTCCGCACAGATCGTCGAACAGATCACCAGTCTTTCCGGCAACAAATATCCACGGGTGACGGAATCCATGGTTGAGACCCTCGCCCGTGTCCCGGATGGCTTCTCACTGGTGGTCGGTGGATTTTACGGCGAAGCCCAGGTGGGAGCAAAAACGAAAGTTCCGGTGCTCGGAGACGTGCCCTTGCTGAACTTCTTCTTCAAAAGCAAGGAAGCCACCAAGGAGAAGACCAGTCTTGTCTTCATCGTCACTCCGAAATCATACGACCCGTCCAACCGAGGCGCGAATCAAAGCGCCAGCAGCCGGCTCCGCAGCGCCACTGCCTTGAACTGCGATCACGACTGGGTGGATGAGGACAATCCGGGACCGGCACACGAGCCGAACATGCACCGGACCATCCGCGGGCTCCAGCCCACCCAAGCGCCTTACTATCCGCGCGCCGATGAATTGCAGGCTCAGGAAGCCCGGCAAACCCAAGTGCCTGTTGAAAATCACCCGCAACCTGCTTTCAGCAAGGCGTCCAAACATTAAGGGTCGGATGCCGCGATAACAGACATCGTCGTTTTTCATTCATGTCCTCACCCTTTCAAGCCGTTCAGGAACCCGCCTCCCTGGCCACGCACGGGGACGTATGGGATTTCGCAGAGGAATGCCTCCAGCGGACTGCGGGCGCCCTGCACGAAACCCGCTCCGCGACACCGGCTGAAATTTCACAAGCTATCGGCACCGCCCGTGAATCCCATGCGGTCGGAAAGCCGGCAGATCTGCTAGAGGCGCTTGCCAGAATCCAAGGCCACGGAGAAGAGCACCTCGGGCCCGCCATCCTCGAATTGGGTAACAGGGCCGCGAGCACCCTCGTCCCCTACGCGCCTTTGATTCCATTTGCCGGAAAACTCATCGCGCCATCCGCATTTTACGAATCATTCGATCACGTCCACAAGGTCGCCAGGGCGGTGCTTTCTCCCGTGATCTACGTCGAAGACACGGACGCCATTGGAACGGCATCCGCAAATCCGATCGCAGCGGCAATCCTGGCGGAAGAGATCCGCAACGTGGTTTACAAACGGTTCGGGATTCGCCCCTTCGTCACCATCGCCCGCCTTGATTACGAGAGCTGGACATTCCTCACCCGCAAGCACTTCGAACAATGATCGAGTTTGATGGCATTTCCTTCAATGAACTGGTCAGCCGCCGCATCATGAGCGAGCTGGCAGGGCATGATCCGAGTTATGCGGAACTCGCGCAGGACCAGGTTCCCAACCGGGTGACACGTTACAGCTTCATGGCCGCGGTCGCCAAGATCAACGGTCTGCCGTTCTTCCCGAAAGTGGCCGAATTCTGCGATGGCACACTGCATGCCATGTGTGACTCCACCGTCATGACGCGCGGCTTTTTCGCGCCTCTGTGCCTGTCCGGCCCTGACAAGCTGATCGTAGCGATCGCCAACCCCTGGAGCCCGCTGGCGGAAGAGTATCTGGCACCACGGTTCCCCCAGTTCGAAATAGTCAAGATCGTCACGCTGGCCACTGAAATCAGCAGGGCCATCGAATCCGTCGCCACCAACAACGGCCCGAGCCGCTCCGAACTGGAAGCCATCGACGTGGAGGACATGGACGATGGGATCCATGACTTCGACGTCACCACGGACTATACCGAGCCCATGGCGCAGCTCATCGCCACCATCATGGCGGATGCCGTTAGGACCCGCACGTCCGATGTCCACTTCAAGGTTGAGAAAGAGACATTCTACTATGCTTTCCGGACCGACGGCGATATTGGGGACAAGGTTGAGATTCCGATGAAGCTCAAGGACCGCCTCGATGCCTTCCTGCTCAATCTGATGAAACTGCCGACTGAAATCCGGAATACCGCACCCGGCATCTCAGGGCGATTCACCATTTCCTATTTCCACCGGCCCATCGACATTCGCTACGAAAGACACAGGACTTACCGCGGCTACCATATCACCATGCGTTTGCTTGATAAGAGCAACATCAATGTCACTCTCGGCAAGGGCACGCTCGCCTTCGATGAGGAGACGATGTTCGCCCTGAACAAGGTGATGAAGATTCCTGCCGGAATCATCGTCATGTCCGGTCCCACGGGTTCCGGCAAATCCACGACGCTCAACGCCATCCTGCGCGAACTCAACCGGCCCGAGGTGAACATCCTGACCCTGGAAAACCCGGTGGAAGATGAAGTCCCCGGTATCACCCATTGCGACTTGAAGAGCCCGAAGGAATTCAAACCGATGATCGCCTCCTTCATGCGGTCCGACCCGGACATCATTCTGATGGGGGAGGTTCGCGACATCGAGTCCGCCGAACTCGCCATCGAAGCCGCCGTTACCGGGCACAAGGTCCTGACCACCATCCACACCGCACGCGCTTCCCAGATCATCGAACGTTTCGAACAGCTCGGACTGGAACGCTGGAAAATCGCCCAGACGCTCAAGGCAGCATGCGCGCAACGATTGGTGAAACTGCTTTGCGCCTATTGCAAGGAGCCGTCCTCCGGCATTGATGACCTGGACAGGAAGACCTACAGCCTTGACGACTCGTGGGCGCACAGCCCGGTTTTCAATGCAAAAAACGGCGGTTGCCAGGAATGCCGGAACACCGGCTACAGCGGACGGACCGCGATTTTGGAAATCATCCCGATCACCCCGAAAATCTCCGACATGTTGTCCAAAGGGGAGATGAGTCCTTACGATTTGGAAATGAAAGTCGCCGAAGAAGGCGTGCTACCCAGCCTCCGCCGCAGCGGCCTGAGGCTTCTCCGCGAAGGCAAAACCGACCTTGCCGCCGTCAGCAAGGTCATCGACATGACCTACACCGAATGACAACCGCAGCCACTACTCCCAAAGCACTCGATTCGGTAACCTCCTCACAGAATCCGAAAGGTGCCGTCGCCGTCAAGAAGCCGAAAAAAGTCAAGGAATTCGGCAAGAAGGAGCTGGTGGACCTGTTCCGCGGACTAGGCTCCATGTTGAAAGCCCAGATCAACACCGCGGACGCGCTGAAATACTACGCCCACGGTCTACCAAACAAATCCATCGTCGACGCCCTCATGCACATCCGTGAGGACCTCAACCGCGGGATCAATGTTCACGAAGCTTTCCGTCGGACCGGACGCTTCAACGAAACGGTCATCGGTCTCATCCAGGCGGGCTCGGATTCCGGACAGCTTCACCATGCGTTCCAATCGTTGGCCTCACGCCTCAAGAGTGACTTGTCTTTCCAAAAACAGATTAAAAAAGCCACGATCACTCCCTGCGCGATCATTTGCGTACTGACGGGAGCATTCATCGTCTCGCAGGTAAAGATCGTTCCTCAGGTCGAGGGCATGCTCAATGGTGTGGGAGCAAAGCCCGACGGCATGACCGCCATTTCGTTCAAAGTGAGCCATTTCACGCAGGCCGTCTGGCCGGTATTTGTAGGCATCGTGGTCGCCATCGCCGTGGTCATCGCCCGTTCGGCCCATGTCCGCAACCTCATCCTTGGATTCGTGATGTCGAAATGGCGTTTACTGCGGCTGCTGGTAATGAGTTTGCGCCAGATGACCTTCATATCAACCATCCGTCTGCTGCACTCCAACGGGATCAATCTTGCAAAGTCAATCCGGGTCTCGGCCAACAGCGTCCGCAACACTCCGTTTTACAACGAACTCAGAACCGCTGCGGATAAGTACGAGCATTCGGGGGTTCCGCTATCCACCGCCTTTGCAAAATACACTTCGGTGGATGCCCAGGTCACCCACATGCTTGCGATCGGCGAAAAATCCGCCTCGCTCGACGCCCAGTTGGAGATGCTCTCGGACATGTACGAAGAGGATCTGCAAAACCACATGAATACCTTCGCGGCGGTGCTGAGCTTCCTCGTGCTGCTGATCGCGGTGGCATTGATCGCCGCCGTCTTCATCGGCACCTTCCTTCCGATTTTCCTGATGGGTCCGAAGATGATGCAGGCCGGTTGAGCATTCACACCACAATCAACACACTCTCATGCAACTCACCCGTTTCGACCGCTGGCTGCGTGAAAAATATGTCTATGAGACGCATATTCACACGCTCAGACCCCCGGAATCCCTTCCCGAAGGCATCCAGGCGGTGGAACTTCCTGAAGTTCCGGGCAAACGTTACAAGCATCTTTTCGTCGCGAAACGGAGCAAAGCAGCAGACGACCTGATCGCACAGTTGAAGGAGAACGGCCAGATGTACACCACCCAGATCGTGGATTGCAAAGCCTGGTACGTCCCTTTCATCGCACCGAAGGAAAAATCCCTCACCTGGTGGCTCATCTCGTTTTGCATCATCTCCGTGACTTCCTTTTTCGTCCTCATCTATCTGAAAGGACTGACCGAAGATCCGGATTTCCGCAGGAACTTCATGGAGGCCTTGAAACTCTTCAAAAGCTGAGGTTTCACCATTTCCGGCTATGCAAGAAATTCAGAACATGTTAAAGGAATCGCTGTCATGAGAACATCGTGCCAACCCGCAATTGTCAGAAACGCGTTCACGCTTCTGGAAATGACCATCGTCCTTCTGGTTCTCCTTGTCATGATGAGAACCGGACTGTTCGTGTTCTCCAGCATGAACGACTGGAAGCTCGGTCGTGATGCTTGCGAAAACCTGCGCGCGGTTTACTCCGCCCAGCGCATGTACCTGGCGGACAATCCAACGGTCTCGGTGACCGCCATCGCTTCCACGGACATCATTCCCTATCTCCCAAATGGCGCGACTGCCATGCCGACGGTCAAATCGTTGACCGGTGCTACGCTGAGCATTCTCGTAAACGTTTCTCCCCCTGTCATCAATGCCGGATCAGGTACGACTTACGACCCGTCCAGCAGCAACAAGGATTCCCTTTGGGATGTGGGCGAATGATGCGCGTTCTCATCTTACTTCCACTCATCACGTTCAGCTCCACGGCGTTCGCCTCGGAGTTCAAGCACGTCGGCGATTTCCTTCTCCAGTCGCATTTCAAGTTGGTCGGCCAACAGGTGACGCCGATCCCGATGAAACCCATCGCGTTCCGGGTCTTCACGGACGGGGTGAAAATCCGCGTCTCTGCGGAAGGTGACGAGGAATCCCACACGACTTTCGAAATCTATCGATCCGACGGAATCGGACGCCAACGTCAGGGAGCCGGTGCCTTGGAAGTGATCCCCGGCCTGCAGGCGATGAGCAACGTCGGCGGCACACTGCGGCACTTGCGGCTTTCGCGCGAATCGATGACCATCACCACCTTTCCGGGAGTGTCCGATCAAACCATCGTGGTCTATGCCGTCGCTGCGGAACCAGCGCAGGCGAACACCTCCACCCCCACCGAAAAGCCTTTGCCTAAACCATGAAGCCGCTGCCAGCCCAATTTCCCGACATCAGCAGGACCGGCAGCACGGCCATGCCCTCGCTGCCTACCGTTCTCGCCCCCGCCACTGGATCCTACTCGAAATCCAACCGCCGGGCAGCCGTTTCAACCTCTCAAAGACTTTACCCGTGGCTGCTCTGCGCGAGCACCGGACTGGCGGCTTTGTTCTGCGTGATGTATATCACCAAACCTATCATCGTCGCCGGATCCAACACCGACGCTGCGGCTCCGATCACGATATCCGCGGAAAAGCCGATGGCGGCCAAAGCCTCCGCCGCAGTTTCCAACAACAGCCTGATGCCCAGCAGCAACCAGCTTCCCGGCGAAAAAGCCTCCACTCCTTCCAATTTCCGCCCGACGGCAGCCAACCCGCGCCAACTGCCGTCTTCATCGTCACCGAACGCAGCGTTCGAGGAAACCAACCTCCGCATCCAGCACATTCTGACTGCCGAGGCACCGGGCGGCAGCCTCGCCCGGATCGACATCGAAGTGCCCGTTCTCTATCAGAGCCGCAACCTCCGCTGGACTTTTTCCGAAGTCACCGAGGCACGCACACTGCTGGTCAGGCTTTCCGACTATCAGGAAAAATCCCGCATGCTCCGCGCCGAGGGAATCCAGTTGCTGGATTCCTGGAACCACCTCGTCGAGCACTCCATTCCCAGCGGTGAACTCCGCGCCGACAGCCCGACCCTTCCGATCAACCAGCAGGATGCCGCGGACGCTCCCCGCCCCGCCGGATTGAGTTCCTCGGAATCGATCCAGATCCAACCCGCAGGAAAATGAACGCACGCCTCACCATCGCCGTCCTCTCGGCCCTCGGTTCGCTTTTCGCAAGCGCTCAGAACGTTACGGAAGACCCGAAAGCGGACCCGGTCCTCGACGCGATCAGCGAGTTCAACAACCGGGACAAGAACAAGCCGAACGAGGTCACTGTCGTGCTCGATCCCGTCGGAGAACCGCCCGCCCCCGTCGCCAAGGAGGAGCCAAAAATCACCCCGCCTCCGGGAGAACAAAGCAAGCCTGTGGAACCCGTGCTCGTTACCGGAAAACCACCTGAAGGAACCGCAATCGTTGCCAATCCGGCCCCCAAACCAGAGCCGGCACCTGCGCCCGCCGTTGCTCCAGTGGAGGAAGCGCCCAAACCACAACCGGGGCTGGCAGTTAGAATCGAGAAGCTGCAGACCGGAAACGGACTGGTCGATCCCAAGCAGATCAAGCTGCTCGCCCCCTTCCCCGCCAAGCCGCTCTCGCAGCCGCCTGCCGGCTGGCACCTGGTGGCATCGGAAAGCGCCACTCCATTCACCCGCAAGGTGGAAGTCGCGCAAGGATCCGAAGTCACCCTCACCATCCGCCCCCACCTGCTGGTGCCGGATGCCGACGGCGCGAATGTTTTCAGCATTTCCGAACCCGGCTACGAGCGCTCCCTCGGCTACGAACAGACCGCCACGGTCGGCGCCATTCTTTCCAACTCCATCCGGCAGTTGGAGGACGATTCCAAACAGCTCGGAAACGCGATCGACAGCCTTCAGCAGCTTCTGATTTCATTGCCAAAGCAGGAACCACAACCGGTCGAGCAGGCCAAACCCGCACCCGTCCGCAAGAAATGAAAGCCTCCACCGTTCCCATCCTCTGTGGAACCGCCCTCGCCGCCATGTCCGCCGCCGGAGCGAGCCACTGGTGGTCCGTACGCCAGTTCACTACCGCGTTCCATGCCGGAATTCCCATGGTGCAACCCAAAGTTTCACCACCCGTTATGCCACCGGCAGTGAAACCCGCCGCTGCTCCAACAGTTCTGGCCGTCAGCCAGTCGAAAGACAAAACACCCGTTACTGTCGCAGGGCCTCAAAAGGAATTTTTCGAGGCCCTGCTGGCAGAGGTAAAAAACCTCCGCACTCAAAATCTCAATCTGGTCGATCAAATGGCCGAGACCAACCGCGACCTCATGAAACTCGAGTTCCGCGTGGACACCCATTCCGAGTCCTTCCGCCCGCTGCCAACCAGCGAAGACCGTCCCGACACGACCCTGGACACCACCAGCCTCGACGACGGCCCGGGCGTCCTTCCACCGCGCGCCCAGCCGGTTTTTCCGGTTTCGGGTGAATAATTCCGCAGTCACCACCGTCCGAACCACCATGAAAAACTGGTGCCTCGCGGTTCTTCTGCCCGCTCTCCCGATCTCCACCGTCTTTGCCGACGAGCCCGCTTGGAAAAGCGAACTCACCTCGCCCGCCCTCGGCCCGCACGCAAATCTCGCTCCCACCGTCCTCGACTTCGAACTGAGCTGGAACGGAACCATCGATTCCGGAAAACTGCGGATCGAGTTCGCTCCGGCCGATGCGAAAAAACCGGACGCCTATGTCGTCCGATCCTCCGCCTCCAGTCTCGGCGCGGCGGCCGCCCTCTTTCCCTACAAGAGCAATTTCTGGTCCGAGCTCGATCCCGCCACCTTCCGTCCCAAATTTTTCCACTCGGTGGAAATCGACCAATCGGAAAACGTCACCACCGATGTCCGGCATTTTCCGGATCGTGTCGAGTGCAGCGAAACCACCAAGGTCCTCAAAACCGGCGTCGCCAAAACATCCGACAAGGTTTTCAAATTCGCTCCCGTTTTCGACATTTTCTCCGCCATGCTGCACATCCGCAGCCAAAAGCTCGATGAAGGCGACAAGATCGCCCTCGTCGTCTGCCCTTTCAAGACGCCCTATCTGCTCCGTGTCTCCGTGAAAGGCCGCGAGGTCCACAACGGCCGGGACTCCATCCGCATGACCTTGGGAATGCGGAAAATCGACCGCAAGACCATGGAGCTCCTGCCCTACAAAAAGCTCAAGCAGGATGCCACCCTCTGGCTCAGCGACGATGACGACCGCGTGCCCATCGAGTTCCGTGCCGCTGCCTTCATCGGCGACGTCCGCGCCACGCTCACCGGCAACCGCAAACCTTGAACCGGCATTTGCCCGCCGGGGCAAATGCGGCTAGCTGTCTTTCACCGTCATGATCTTTTCCCGCCTCAAGTCCACCGCCCTCGCGCTCCTCACGATTCTGCCCGTCTCCGCCTTCGAGCTTCCCGCGAATTCAAGCCAATGCTTGTTAGGGACGGCCGATAACTGGGATTCATCGAAC
>JBDSNC010000216.1:0-14326 GCA_039915545.1 Luteolibacter sp. | reverse complement strand
CTGTGTTTTGAGAACCGCGGCGGCTTGTGTGGCGATGTAAGCATCTTCACCGAGCGCGAGGTTGAGAAGGGTGTTGATGGATGCTCCGCCCTTCATGTGGGAGAGCAGCTCGAAGGCGAAAGGGGTGGAGATTTCTTCCACGGCGGATTTGCCAAGAATGATTTCCTCGAGAAAGCGGGCTTTCTCACCTGCTGCGCTGGTGGTGCCGGGAAGGGTGTTGTAGATCAGGAAGTTGAGAGATTCCTTCCGGTGCGGGTCGGAGGGATCTTTGATTTGAGCGATGATCTCCGCCGTCAGTTCGCCGCTATCGATGGGTTTGGGGTGCAAACTTTCGGTTTTGCGTTCCTCAATTTCTGCCAAGTAGTCCAAGTATAGGTTCATGTTCTTAAATCGATCGATGGGAATTCACGAAGAGATCAAGCGGCGCCGAGTGGCAGGCGGTAGCTCATTAGATGGTGTCTTCCAGGTGAAATTCTTGTGGCCGGAGGGTTAGTGATTGCGGGGGATTTGTCAAAATCGTTCAGCTTCAAGGCGAAGTTGATTTCGGAGGTTGAGTGGGGATTGGGGCTGTGCGTAGTTTCCGAGCATGCGAATCGGATTTGCGGGAGTGCTTTTTGTGGCGTTTTGGATGACCTCCTGCGGGGGAATGGGGCCGCCGCCGCAATTGGGCGACATGGAAGCAGGCGGCGAGCCAGCGGAGGGAGGAATTGCAGAAGTCCCTAACCCCAGTGCATCAATGGCAAAAAAAAGTGGTCAGCCACTCAGCCAGTTGCAGCGCGGACACGAGGTTTACATGCTCCATTGCGGCGAATGCCACCGCTACAAGCTGCCGCAGGATCTCGACGTCGACGAATGGCAGACGGCGGTGCCGAAAATGATCGGCCACGCGGGGCTGGAAAAAGCCGATGAAAAGGCGGTGCTGGACTACGTGGTGGCAGTGAAGACGGAGCGCGGCGATCCATGACCGGGGCGGCCGAGCTGCTGGCGTTCGCGGGGGTGATGGCGCTCGGGCAGTTCAGTCCGGGACCGGACATGGTTTTGCTCACAAGGACCGCGCTGAAGAGCGGGGCGAAGGTGGGAGTGGAAATGGCCCTCGGAATCGCCAGCGGGCTGATCGTGCATTCCACGGTGGCGGTGGCCGGACTGGCGCTGGCGTTCGACCGGTGGCCGCTTTTACGCAAGATCACGTGCTGGCTGGCGGCGGGCTATCTGCTGTGGCTTGCATGGCGGATCCTGAGTGAGGCTTTTGGTGCCGCGTATTCCGGTGGAGCGGCTGAACCGGATGGAAAAATCAACGGACGCGGGCCTTTCCTGCGTGGTTTGTTCTGCAACCTGCTCAATCCGAAAGCCGCGATCTTCCTGGCGGCGGTGAGCGCGCCGTTTCTCAGAGGCGAGCGGCCCGTCTGGTGGCCGTTTGCGATCGCCGGCATCGTCGTGGTGCAGGGCGGCGGACTATGGTCGCTTTGGGCGTGGCTCCTGCAGTGGAAACCGCTGCGGCTGCGCTATGAGCGGGCGGCGAAATGGATTGATGCGGCATTCGGGATCGCGCTGGCGGCACTCGCGGTGCGGTTGATGATCGGCTGAACGCAAAAAGGCCCTGCGGCAATCGCAGGGCCTTTTTGGTAAATCAATCAGATGTCCTTTGGCAGGATCACTGGAAGGTCGGCTTCTTGTATTGGCTGAAATAGCCTTCGCCGACATACATCGAGCCTGCGTAATCCGGCAGCGGACCGGCATCCGGAGGCAGCGGGATATTGCCGACAGTGGTGTCTTCCGGTTGCGAGTAGGCGATGTTCACAGGAGTTCCGATCCGCACCATTTGGAAAAACTTCGGTGCCAGGTTTTCATGCATGCGGATGCAGCCGTGCGAGCCTGGGGTGTGTTTCACCCAGCCGGTGTGGAAACCGTAGTTCGGCTTGAACTCACACCAGAAAGGCATCGGCGTGCCTTTGAACGACCAACCGGCCGGGCGGCTGCTGAGCATCGTTTTTTTCACCTGGTTGCCGCTGTAGGCGTAGCCGTGGGTGTTGGCGCGGTATTTCGCGTCCTTGCTGATGATCGAGAAACTTCCAGTCGGGGTGGTCGAGCCCGGAGCACCAACGCAAACAGGCATCGAGAGGAGCACTTCCGAGCCTTCCATCACGTAGGTGCGCTGCTTGCTGAGCGATACCTTCACCCGCACGTTGGCCGGGTTTTTAGGCATCTTGGTGGGGCGGTCGTAGGCCTGATAGGCGGCGAGGCCGCCGCCTCCGGATGAAAGGGTCGAACAGGAGGACATGAATGCCGCGGTGGACACGGCGGCGGCGAGGATGAGTGCGGATTTGAAAGTCATGGGATTGAGAACTGCTGTGACCATTGCGAAAGCGCGGCAGATTGCAAGACAAGGGTGAGGGGAAATCGACTATTGCGCGCGCTCCCAGGAATCGACCCCGTTGTTAGCAAACCAGACCGAAGCCAGGTGGTAGGGCACGTAGGCGATCTCCGGGCCGACGCCGTATCCGAGCGCCGAATAGCGGCCGTAAGGCCCGTAGCCACCGAAGCCGTATCCGCCGTAGAAATTCGAGGTGTAAACCGGCTGCGAGCCGACGTAATCCCAGCGCTCGATTGCTTTTCCATTTTTGGATCCTTCGTAGCGCTTGCCCGGTGTTCCCCAGGCGATGAGCACGCCATCGCGCGGCATTCCCCGCGTGATCTGGCCCTGCCGGACGAGCGACTTGTCGCGCTCGCTCAGAGCGGCGTATTTTTCCGGATACGCTTCGATGCGGGCCTGCGGCGTCATCGGGGAGCACGAGGCGAAAACCAGTGCGGAAAGGAGGAGGGTAAGGATTTTTTTCATGATTAAGATCTAGGTGGAAACAGGCGCGGATGCAACGCGCGCGATGATGATTTTCAAGAAGTGAGGAAACGGGCTTGCCAACCGCGAATCAGACGCCGCAATCTTTGGCCGAACGTTTCCCCGAATAACAACATGTCCGAACTTCTCGAAGATGATGATCTCACCGTCGCATTGAAAAAATGCCCCGAGTGGGACTACGAAAAAAAGGCGATCACCCGAACCGTCGAGTTCGAGGAATTCATGGATGCCATCGATTTCGTCAACGATCTCGCCGAGATCGCGGAAGAGGCGCAGCACCATCCCGACATCACCATCAAGCACACCAAGGTGACGTTGAAACTCACGACCCACGACGCCGGCGGCGTTACCGAGCTCGATGTCGAGCTCGCCCAGCGCGTGGACAATCTCGTGGACTGAGCGGTTTCTCCCAGGAATTTCCGATGCGGCGTCCCTCTTCCGGGAGACGCCGTTTTTCGTTTCAACGCGGCAGCATCAGCTCCTCGTCCTTCAGCCCGGTCAGAACGTTCAGGCCCTTGAGCAGGCGCCGCAGGATGAGGAACAGGAAAACGAGGATGGGCACGCCGATCACCGCGAAGCCCCAGCCGGTGAGCTTGCCGATGATGCCGTTGTAGGTCTCCAGCGCGTCGATCGCCTTGTGGTCGAAGCCGCGGAAAAACCACAGAGCGAGACACAGGTTCATCGCCGAGCTGAGGAAAAACGAAGCGGAGAACAGGCGGGTGGACTGCATCAGAAGGGTCTGATAGGCGCTGCTGTTTCCGAGTTCGGTCACCTTCTGTTCGATCTTCGGAATGTCGAACAGGCTGTCATTGTAGAGGAAAACATTCAGCAGCGGGGACGCCGTGCGGGCGGAGGTCAGGATCGCGAAACCCAGCACCAGCGGGATCGACGCCTCCTTGAGGCCGAAGAGGATTCCGGCGTTTTCCTTCACGCTGCCGTCCTTGTTCCAGAGATAGAGCGTCAGTCCGCCCGTTAGCAGGATGGATACAAGGCCGAGGGCTGAAAAGAAGTTAGGCTTGCGGGTCCGGATGAAGTGCCAAATGCCGTAGCCGAGCGGCAGCGCCAGCGCCACGATCATCGCGCAGAGCGGCCCGATGTGCCAGAACCTGACGGTTTTGCCGAGCTTCTCCTGAATCGCCGGATCCTTGCTCAGCAGGCTCAGCACCAGCACGGGGATGAGCACGTTGATCAGGATGTTGGCGAGCGGGTGCTCCTTGGTCGTTTTTTTATCGGACATGTTGGATCACCTGAGAAGCAAGCGGGTTGCCTGACAAATAGAAGCACAAAACGGCGGGGCATCCGTAATTTTCAGGGGATGAAATGCGTCTTTACAGAAACTCGGCCTGCCATTTTGCTCCGATCAGGATGCGCTTTGGACACACATGGATGGCGGGTGCCTTGCTGGCTGCTGGAATCTCCGTGACAGGCGCGGCTCCGGTGGTCGATACCAGTTACCGGGTTGGCTCCTGGATATGGGATCACCAGACCTCCGACCGGCAGGAGTGCCGGTTCTGGAAATCGTTTGAAATCCCGCGGGGGGCGTCCGTCAAGTCCGCGAAGCTGCAGATCACCGCGGACAATTTCTATACGGTGTTTCTGGACGGCCAGCCGATCGGACAGGGGGCCGACTGGCGGGTCCTCATCGAATATGACCTCGGATTGCTTCTCGAATCCGGAACCCATGTGGTCGCCGTGGACGCCTTCAACGACTTCGATACCGCCGGCCTGGTGCTGGGCCTGCACGTCGAACTGGCCGACGGCACCTTGATCGACGTCGCGACTGACGATTCATGGAAAATCGCACCGAACAACGAGGCCGACTGGAAGGAGCGGCCCCTGACGTCCGAAGGATGGCCGACCGCCAAAGTGCTCTATCGATTTCGGGAGGAGGAAGGAGCCATGATCTATCACGCGCCGGTTTCGCAGCCGGTGATCATACCCTTCTGGCAGAGACGCTGGTTCCAGATTTCCACCATTGTTTCATGCATCCTGGCATCGGCGTGCTGCATTTTCCTGCTCATCAAATTGTTCCTCAAATCGAAGATGGAAACAATGGTGCGCGTCGAACGGGCGCGGATCGCGGCGGACCTGCATGACGACCTCGGCGGTGGTTTGACCCAGTTGGTCATCCTTGGCGATGCTTCCAAGCGCGCGATCCCTCAGGACTCCGCCGCTATCGACACGCTGGACCGCCTTTGCGATCAGACCCGCAGCCTGGTGCGCGGGATGAACGAGGCCGTGTGGCTCATCAATTCGCAGCGCGACAACCTCCGCGATTTCGCCTCCTACCTCGGAAAGTATGCCGAGTCGTTTTTCCACGACACACCGGTCCGCTGCCGGTTTGATATTGAAAAGAACCTGCCCGCCCTGGCTTGCGACATCGGCGTGCGGCGCAATCTTTTCCTCGTCGTCAAGGAAGCCTTCAACAACATCCTGCGGCACTCCGGCGCGACCGAAGTGCGGCTGAGCGTCCGTCAGGAGCGCAACGGCATCCGGATCGTCATTTCCGACAACGGCCGCGGCTTCGATCCCTCCGCTCTCGACGGCGAGGGGAACGGACTGGAAAACATGAAACATCGTGCCAACGATGCGGCGGGAACCTTCGGCATCCAGTGTGGCGAAGATGGGGGATGCGTGGTCACCCTGGCCGCTCCGCTTCAGTTCCAAGCCGGAAGAAACTCCATCAAGAAATCTTCCTGATAGAATCCATGAGCGCATCCGTTGGAATTGATAGAGCCCGGTCCCGGCACCGCGTGGCGCTGGTGGAGGATCATCAGGACATCCGCGAACAGTGGGAGGAGGTCGTGGATTCGTCGGAGCATTTCACCTGTGTCTGCACCTGCTCCTCTGCGGAGGAGGCGCTTCGCAAGCTGCCCGCCGCCCGCCCCGAAGTGATCCTGATGGACATCTTCCTGCCGAAGATGTCCGGCATCGAATGCACCGCCCGGATCAAGGAACTTCTGCCTGAAACAAGGATTCTCGTCGTCACCGCGTCGGACGACGAGGAGCTGGTTTTTCACGCCTTGGAAGCCGGGGCCGACGGCTATTTGCTGAAACACGCGTCTCCGGTCGATGTGATCCAGGCTTTGGAGGACGTGCTTCATGGCGGCATGCCGATGACCAGCGGCGTGGCCCGCAAGGTGGCCGAGTTTTTCCACAAGAAGGGTCAGGAACGACGGCAGTTGGTGCGCCTGAGCCACCGTGAAACGGAAGTCCTCGAGTTGATCGCGGCCGGCTACGTGAACAAGGAAATTGCGGACAAGCTCAACCTCACCATCCAGACGGTGCGCAGCTATCTGAAGACGATTTATGAAAAGCTGCACGTCCACTCGCGGGCCGAGGCGGTTTTGAAATACATGAAGCAGCCGGGAAAGTGAGGGTGGGGGAAATCACCCGTACCTGCGGGTATTGAGGAAATACGGCGCAGTTGATAACCATGGCGTCGGTGTGGTCGGACGGTTCCGGCACACCGGAATCCATTGTCTCAACCCGTTTCCCGTGAGTTCTTCCCTGTTCGGATCGATTTTGTTAGTTTGTGCCCTCTCCTCGCCGGTGCAGGCGCAGAACACGCCCGCCTTCTGGTCGTGGGCTGAAAAACCCGTGATGGGCTGGAACAGTTGGGACTTCTACGGCACCTCCATCAATGAGGTGAAGACCAAGGCGCAGGCCGACTACATGGCCGCCAATCTCCTGTCGCACGGCTGGAACCTCGTCACCGTGGACATCCAGTGGTATGAACCGAGCGCCACTGGTTTCACCTACAACGCGAACGCCACGCTCGTCATGGACCCGTGGGGCCGCCTCGTTCCCGCCAGCAACCGTTTTCCCTCCGCTGCGGATGGTGCTGGCTTCAAGCCGCTCGCCGACTCCGTCCATTCAAAGGGCCTCAAGTTCGGCATCCACATGATGCGCGGCATCCCGCGCCAGGCGTGGCAGCAGGATCTGCCGGTGAAAGGCACCACCTACACCGCGAAGGACATCGCGGATCCCACCAGCACCTGCTCGTGGAATCCCGACATGTATGGCGTGGACATGACCAAGCCGGGTGCCCAGGCCTACTACGATTCCATCATGGAACTGGTCGCCTCATGGGAGGTGGACTTCGTGAAAATTGACGACCTCAGCCGGCCCTATCACCTCAAGGAAATCGAGGGCATCCGCAAGGCGATCGACAAGACAGGGCTCCCCATCATCTTCAGCACCTCTCCCGGTGAAACGCCCGTGGACAAAGGTGCGCACGTGATGAATCACGCCAACCAATGGCGGATCAGCGACGATTTCTGGGATAGCTGGACCCCGCTCTACGAACAGTTCAAGCGCCTCCACGATTGGACACCGTACCGCGGGCCCGGCCATTTCCCGGACGCTGACATGCTTCCGTTAGGGAAAGTGCAGGGCGGAAACAACACCGCCACCGGACGCGTCACGAACTTCACCGTAAACGAGCAATTCACCCTCATGAGCTTGTGGGCCATCGTCCGCTCCCCGCTCATCCATGGCGGCGATATGACGCAGATGGATCCGTCCACACTGGCGTTGCTGACTAACGATGAGGTGATCGCGGTCAACCAGCAGAGCACCCGCAACCGCCAGCTTTTCCGCAATGGCGATCTCATCTTCTGGACGGCGGATGCGGAAGGCTCCACTGACAAATACCTTGCGGTTTTCAACACCGGCGCTTCCACGGTCCCCGTGCCGGTCGAGCTGTTTTCCATGGGTTTCACCGGTTCCTGCCAGATCCGCTCGCTCTGGAATGGCGCGGACCTCGGGGCCTTCACCGGCAGTTTCTCGCCGTCCGTCGCGAGTCACGGCGCGGCGCTCTATCGGATCGCCGGTGCGTCCGTCCCCGTCCCCTGGCTGACGCAAGCGACTGCCGGAAACCAGAAGGTCGCTCTCGCCTGGGAAGCCATCGGTGGTGCCACTTCCTACCGGATGAAGCGCTCCATTTCCGAAGCCGGGCCGTTTGCCGTGATTGCCGATGGTCTCACCGTGCCGGAGTTCGCCGACACCACCGTCGCGAACGGCACAACCTATCAATACGTCGTCTCCGCCATGATCGCGGGGCAGGAAACTCCTGATTCGGGTGTCCGTTCCGCCACTCCCTCCGCCGAGCCGGGGACGGTCAGTTGGAACTATGACCGGAACGGAACCGTCGGCAGCGCGACGTCCGCCGGGGTCGAGCCTGTGACGAACTGGAACAACTCGTGGCCTGACAATCCCGTTACCAATCTCCGCGACAACACCGGTGCAGCGACCACACTTGATCTCACCTACGGCTCCTACAACACGTATTCGATCAAGAACACGCACCCTGGATTGGACGCCAACGGCAGTGGCAACAAGGAGCTGCTCAACGGCTACCTGAACGCCGGACCCGCGGCTTGGAATCCATCGATCATCTATTCATACGTCACGATCTCGGAAATTCCCCACGGTTACTACGACCTCATCGTCTATTTCTCTTCCGATGGCCCAGGCCGTGAGGGAAGTGTGTCCGACGGGGCCGGTACGCGTTATTTCAGCTCAATCGGCGCTCCCAGCGTCAACGGTGCGAATGCGGTTTTCACCCAAACGAGGCAGACGTCCAACAGTTCCTATCCGTCCGCGAACTACGCTGTTTTCAGCGGACTCACCGGCACCAGCCGCACCGTCACCGTCCAGATGCGCGACAACGATGAATGGGGCGGCATCGCCGGATTCCAGATCGTCCCCCGGATCGATCCACTGCCTGCGACATCGCTTCAAATCCAACTGGATTCCGCCAGCGCGACCGCCGCCTTGTCATGGCCTACCGGATTGGGATCCGTGCTTCTCGAGGAAAGTGTCGATCTAGCGGACTGGCTGCCCGCCGATCCGCAACCGGTTTCGGAATCGATTCTCATGCCCGTCTCTTCGGGCAGGCGATTCTTCCGCCTGAGCCGGCCCTGACCTTCTCCCTGAAAAAACACAAAACCCCATGAACCCATATCAACCCATGAAGAAAACCCTCCTCATCGCCCTCGCAGCGGCTGGCTCCGCCCAAGCCGCGACCGTCAGTTGGAACTATGATAGCAATGGCACGGTCACCGGAACGGCAGTGGCCGGAGTTGTTCCCGTCGCCAACTGGAACAACTCGTGGCCCAGCAATCCGACCACCAATCTCACCGATGATTCCGGTGCGGCCACCACGATCGATCTCAGCTACAGTTCCTTCAACACCTGGAGCATCCAAGGCAACCACCCCGGCGTCGATGGTGATGGCAGCTATAACAAGGAACTCCTCAACGGCTATCTCAACGCCGGCCCGGCAGGATGGGGCCCACCAATCACCGCCTCGTCGGTGGCCATCTCCCAGATCTCCTACGCCAGCTATAACATCATCGTGTATTTTTCGGCGGATGCCGCCGGCCGCGAAGGTTTGGCCACGAACGGTGCGTCCACCTACTACTTCAACTCCCTCGGTGCCGCCAGCCTCGCCGGGGCCAATGCGGCGCTCACCCGGACCACTTCCACCACGACGGCCGATTACGCCGGTGCGAACTACGCCATTTTCTCCGGCCTGACCGGTTCGTCCCAGACGATCACGGTGCAGATGCGCGACAACGACGAGTGGGGCGGCATCGCCGGATTCCAAGTCGTCGCCGTGCCGGAGCCCACGGCCGCGCTCCTCGGTGGGCTGGGCCTGCTCGGTCTGCTGCGCCGACGTCGTGGCTGATGTTCTTCTTTCACCGGTGCCGCGAACCCATCCGCGGCAACGGAAATCCCAACCCATAAAACCCATGAAAAAACAAATTGCCCTCGGCCTCGCCGCCGCTCTATCAGCCCACGCCTCGGTGGTGAGCTGGAACTACGACCGCAACGGGACGGTCAGCACCAGCGACATCGCGGGTGTTTCTCCCGTCGCCAATTGGAACAACTCGTGGCCCGCGAATCCGACCACCAACCTTATCGATAAAAACGGTCAGGCCACCACGCTCGACCTCGCCTACACCTCCTACAACAACTGGAGCATCCAAGGAACCGCGCCAGCGCTCGACGGCGACGGCAAGGCGAACAAGCGGCTGCTCAACGGCTACCTGAACGCCGGCCCCGCAGGCTGGAATCCGCCGGTGACCTCGTCCTCGGTGAGTCTTTCCCAGATCCCGTATCCCAAGTACGATATCATCGTTTATTTCTCCTCCGACGGCGCGGATCGCGAAGGCACGGTGAGCGATGGAACCACGACTTATTATTTCAAGTCCCTGGGTGCCGCGAGCATCAGCGGCAGCAACGCGACCTTTACCAAAGCCACCGACACCACTACCGGCGGTTATCTCGTCGGCGCGAACTACGCCGTGTTCAGCAGTCTAACTGGGAATTCGCGGGCCATCACCGTGCAGATGCGGGACAACGACGAGTGGGGCGGCATCGCCGGCTTTCAGGTCGTCGCGGATCTCGGCAGCACTCCGGAGTTCGGCTTGCAACCGGTAAACCAGGCGTCCGCGGTGAACTCGACCGCGACCTTCACCGCATCGGCCTCGGCGGATCCTGCTCCGACCTATCAGTGGCAATACTCGGCCAACGGCACCACCGGATGGGCGGATATCAGCGGCGAGACTACTGCTTCGCTGGTGCTCAACGGGATCGCCTTCGACCAGGAAGGTTATTACCGCGTGATCGCCACCAATACCAACAGCTCGGTCGCCAGTAACAGCGCTTTCCTCGATGTCTTTTATGCAACGCCGACAATTTTCACCCAGCCGGCAAGTGTCAACGCCGCCGAGGGATCGAACGTGCAGCTCTCCGTCGTTGCCGCGGGCTACGAGGCGCTGAGCTATCAGTGGTATAAGGACACCCTCCCGCTGGGCGGCGAGACCAGTGACACGCTGGTCCTTTCCAACGTCAGTTCCGGTGCGGCGGGCGTCTATTTCGTGAAAATCACCGACAGCGTGCAAGCTGGTCTGTTCACGAATTCCAACAACGCGACCGTCGTCACTTTCCCGGCGTGGAATGGATTGGTGAGCCACGACTCTTTCACGGGTTACGCGACAGGTGAGCTGCCTTTGCAGAATCGAAGCGTCACCGGCTACACGGACGCCTGGACCGACGTGGATTTCGGAGATGCCGAACCTGCGGTGACGACTGGCTCGCTGACCTATGCTGATCCGCTTTACCTCGGCTCCTCGGGTGATCAGGTCGGAAAAGCCGCCGACACCGCGGGCATCGGCGGAGCTAACAGCGGGCGCACGTTCCGCAAGCTCGCTCCGCCACTTACCGTATCGAAAAAAACCACCGGGACCCGCTACCTGAGCTGGCTCTATCGAAACGGCAACGAGAATGCCGCCGCGCAGCCCACCATCCATTCGGTGCTCTCGCTCTATCAAAACACCGGCGGCACGTCTCCGGCGGGTGATACCGCGCGGCGCGCTTTCGAGGCGGGCATTTCCGACGCGGACTTCGCGACCACCAACTTCGCCTTCCGCTACAACGACTTCCAGGTCGGGGATCTCGCGAAGCCGGTCGATTCCGGCGTTCATTTGTTTGTGGTGAAATTCGAACTCAGCGATGCGGACGGCAGCGACAACGTCACCGTGTGGATCGATCCCGCGCTCGGCTCGGGCGAACCGACCGGTGGTGTGAAACTTGAGGGGCTCGATGTGGCTTTCGATTCGCTCGCGTTTTCCGATTACGCCAGCAACTCGGTGGCCTGGGATGAGGTCCGCTGGGGAAGTTCCTACAACAGCGTCACGCTGAACACGACTCCGGCTAACACCTTTGCCTCGTGGATCGCGGGTTACCCTGTCGGATCGCTCAACGGCTTCAACGATGACGCGGACGGCGACGGGATTTCCAACGGAGTGGAAAACTACTTCGGAACCAATCCGAGCATCCCGAATTCCGGAATCACGCAAGTCGCCAGGAGCGGCAGCACGGTGACATTCCAGCACCCGCAGAACGCCACGCCGGCCAGCGATCTTGCGGCGGCCTACCGCTGGAGCACCGATCTCGTGAACTGGAACGCCGACCTGGCAACCAACGGCGGAACGACAGTGGGCTTCACCACCAGCTCTAACACGCCGACGCCTGGAATCACCACCGTGACCGCCACTCTCACAGGAACGGTGCCTGCGAAATTTTTCACCGGATTGCAGGTCAGGAAAACGCCCTGATTTCCAATAGTCCGGAGATTCTCACAAAAAAACGGCCTTTCCGCGAGGAAAGGCCGTTTTGATTGATTGGAGCGAAACCCGTAGGATCAGACGGTTCCGAAGATCGTCTTGCCAGTGGACTTGAGGTCGTCACAGGCTTCCTTCATGCGGTTGCAGAGACCTTGTTCGCCTGCCTTGAGGTAGGAGCGCGGGTCGTAGTATTTTTTGTTGCCGACTTCGCCGTCGATCTTGAGAACGCCTTCGATGTTGGCGCACATGTGGGTGACGATCGGGCGGGTGAACGCGTATTGCGTGTCGGTGTCGATGTTCATCTTCACGACGCCGTAGTCGAGCGTTTCGCGGAGATCGCTCTCGGAGGTGCCGGATCCGCCGTGGACGACGAGGTCCATTTCAGCGGCAGCGCCGTGCTTGTCGGTGACGGCTTTTTGTCCGTCGCGGAGGATGGATGGCTTGAGCTTCACTGCGCCGGGCTTGTAGGCACCGTGGACGTTGCCGAAGGTGGCGGCGAAGAGGAAGCGGCCGATTGGCTGAAGCGCTTCGTAAACTTCCACCATGTCTTCGGGGGTGGTGTAGAGCTTTTCAATCGGCAGGCCCGAGGTGTCGTGGCCGTCTTCCTCACCACCGACGCAGCCGGCTTCGACTTCGAGGATGATTCCGAGATCGGCGCACTCCTTGAGGAGAGCTTTGGAGATTTCGAGGTTTTCCTTCAGGTCGACGACCGAACCGTCGAACATGTGGGATTGGAAAAGCGGTCCCTTGCCTTCTGCGATGCGCTTGCGGGAAGCTTCGAGGAGGGGCTTGAGGAAGCTGTCGACCTTGGCAGGATGGCAGTGGTCGGTGTGGAGGGCGATGAGGACGTTGTGTTTCTCAGCAAGGAGGTGACAGGCTTCGGCCAGCACGATGGCGCCGAAAGCCGCGTCCTTGACAGAAGTGCCGGAGGCGAACTCGCCGCCGCCGGTGGAAACCTGGATGATCCCGTCGGATTTCGCTTCGGAAAACGCCTTGAGCGCACCGTTGATGGTGGGAAGCGAGGTGACGTTGATGGCGGGGTAGGCGTAGCCACCTTTTTGGGCGGCGTCCAACATGGCGCGATATTGCGCGGGAGTTGCGATTGGCATAACGGCGCTGTCCGTAACCAGTCGGCGGGCTATCGACAAGCCGGAATGCATTGAATTAACGTAAATCTGTCCGGCTTGCGGCTTGCCTTCCGCTGGTGATCCCTGTTGTTTTCTCCGCACAACGATGACTTCAACCGAATCAATTGTCTGCAAGCCAACGCCTTGGTTTATTTCCCGCGCGGTGGTGATGCTGCTGATGTTCGGGACTTTCGCGACGCTGTTCTACATCGACGGTTCGACGGGTTATCGGAAAAAAAACGAGAGCTTCTATCTCCACAAGACCTTCCAACAGGCGAATACCGAGTTTTCCCGGATGAACCCGGACGGTTCGCTCACGGCGGCCGATTGGAAAAAATTCGCGGCGAAGCAGGACGTCGATTTTCCTGCGGACCGCTCGCTTCTGCCGACCTCGCTGCAACTCCCGATGCCGTGGCCGGAAATCCTCCACGACTACGAAAAAATGAAGCCTCTCCAGTGGAACATCCTCTGGCGCGAATACACCAAGGAGCGCGGCCTGAACTCGTCGCCTCCCGAGGAGCCCTACACGGCCCAGAAAATCCACGAACAGTGGATCGTTTTCGGCATCTGCCTGATGCTGGCGATGTTGGCGGCGTTTTTTCTGATCCGCACGCTCGGCCGTTCGATTTCCGCCGATGGCGAGGCGATCACCACCCAACAGGGCCGCCGCATTCCTTTCACCGATCTGAAAACCCTCGATCTCCGCAAATGGGACACCAAGGGCCTGGCGTTCATCGAGTTCGACGGGCCGTCCGGCAAGGGCCGCATCCGGTTCGACGGCATGACCTACGGCGGTTATAAAAAGGAGAACGACGAGCCCGCCGAGCGGCTCATGCGCCACATCCGCAGCCGTTTTTCCGGGGAAATCATCGAATACGCCGCCGTTTCCACGGAGGAATCCACCGACGGTCCGGAGCAGTCCGCTTGATGGATTTTGCGCGAGTTCGGGCTTTTCCTGCTTTCCTTCGTTTTCGATGTTGCCAAGTCGGGTCCGCAAACGATAACCACCTCCAGCACCAATTCTCACCAACAACTACTCATGTCAGATAAAAGCATCGAAGCCCGCGTAAAGGACATCATCGTTGACCAACTTGGCGTCAACGCAGATCAAGTCACCACCGAAGCAAAATTCGTCGAAGACCTCGGAGCCGACTCGCTCGACACCGTGGAACTCGTCATGGCTTTCGAAGAAGAATTCGACATCGAAG
>JBDSNC010000186.1:0-7968 GCA_039915545.1 Luteolibacter sp. | reverse complement strand
CTGCATCCACGTCGATGGATCCTGTTCCATCCGCGATAACGGCCGCGGGATCCCCGTGGACATGCATCCCAAGTTCAAGGTGCCGGCCATCGAATTGGTGCTTACCAATCTCCATGCCGGGGGCAAGTTCGGCCAAGGCGCTTACAAATATTCCGGTGGTTTGCACGGGGTCGGCGCGAAGTGCGTGAACGCGCTTTCCGACTGGTTCAAGGCCGAGATCATGCGCAACGGCAAGGTCCACCTGATCGGCTTCGAACGCGGGAAAACGACCATTCCGCTCCACGTCATCGGCGATGTGGATCCCGGCAAGACCGGGACGATGATCACTTTCTTTCCCGATGCGACGATCTTCGTCGATACCATCGAGTTCAAGTTCGACCGCTTGTCCACACGCCTCCGTGAACTGGCCTTCCTTAACCCGGGCCTAACCATCGATCTTGAGGACGAGCGTCCCGAATCGGCGAAGAAAGCCACGTTTTATTATGCGAAAGGCATCGAGGAATTCGTCGCACAACTTGGTGAAAACAAAACGTTGATCCATGAGGAACCGGTCATCCTCCACGGTCGCCGGCAGATCGATCTCGATTACGACGGCAAGAAAACCACCGACGACGTATTTGCGGATGTGGTTTTCCAGTACAACGATTCCTACAACGACCAGATCCTTTGCTTCGCCAACTCCATCCCTAACCGCGACGGCGGCACCCACCTCACCGGTTTCCGGACGGCACTCACCCGCGGCATCAACCAATATGCCAAGGTCAACAAGATCGTGAAGGACAAGGATGCAGCCCTAACCGGTGACGATGTCCGCGAAGGTCTGGTGGCGGTCATTTCCGTGAAAATGCCCAACCCGCGCTTCAACTCGCAGACCAAGGATAAACTGGTCAACGCGGAGATCGAAGGGGTGATCTCTTCCATTGTCTATGAGGGCATCATGCAGTATTTCGAGGAGAATCCAGCCCTCGCCAAGCGGGTGATCGAAAAATCCCTCAACGCCGCCCGCGCCCGCGAGGCTGCGAGAAAAGCCCGCGAGACCGTTCGCAAGTCAGCCCTGTCAGGCGGTGGCCTTCCCGGGAAACTCGCCGACTGCTCCGAGCGCGACCCAGCGAAGTCCGAGCTCTACATTGTCGAAGGTGACTCCGCCGGTGGTTCCGCCAAACAAGGCCGCGACCGGCGGACGCAGGCGATCCTGCCGCTGCGGGGCAAGATCCTCAACGTCGAGAAGGCCCGCCTCCACCGCGCGATGCAGAACCGGGAAATCCAGAACCTCATCACCGCCATCGGAGCCGGCATCGGCGACGGCGAGCAGGAAGGCTCGTTCAACATCGATAAGGTCCGCTATCACAAGATCGTCATCATGACCGATGCCGACGTGGACGGCTCGCACATCCGCACGCTGCTGCTGACGTTCTTCTGCCGCCACATGCCGCTTCTCGTGAAACGTGGTTTTCTCTACATCGCCCAGCCGCCGCTCTATCTGGTCACCCGCAAGAAGCGCTCCGAATACGTACAAGACAACGACCAGCTTAACAAGATCCTCATCGAACTGGGTGCCGGCGAAGTCATCCTCCGCACCTGCGACCATTCCCGCAGCTTCACCGCTGAAGAGCTCAAGGTTATCCTCGACAACCTCTCGTCACTCTCGCGTTTCACCAATTCCATCGAAGGCAACGGCGGTAATTTCAGAAACTATCTTGCAGCCCGCCAAAACGGAGCCCTGCCGGAATACATGGTGCGGATCCGCATCGGCAACGACGAGAGCGTGCTCTATTTCCCTACCGAGGTATCTCTCCGCTCCTATGCCGCGGAAAATCGCGATCTGCGCTTGTTCGATGAAATCCTAACGGAAGAAGAGCTCGCCGCACACACCGGCCCGTCCCGCCGTGCCAACCTCCACGAACTCCACGAATCCCACGCCATCACCCGTATCTTCTCACGCCTCACCGAATGCGGCGTCGACACTGGAGTGTTCTTCAATGACGACGCCCCGCTCTTCGAAGTGGTGGAAGGCGATGGGGACAAACAAAAGGTCACTCCGGTTTTCGCCGTCCCGGAAATCCTCGCGAAGGTTCTGGAAATCGCCAGCCGCGGCGTGCAGATCAAACGCTTCAAAGGTCTTGGTGAAATGAACGCCAAGCAGCTTTTCGAAACCACCATGGACCCCACGGTCCGTCAGTTCCTCCGCGTCCGGCTCGATGAAGACAACGCGGTCGAGGCCGACAAAATGTTCGACGTGCTCATGGGAGACATCGTCGAACCCCGCAAGCGCTTCATCGAAGACAACGCCCTCAACGTTCGCAATCTCGACGTCTGATCCTCCACTGATTTCCGACCCTTTTTACTGATTCGATGTCCGAAGAACATATCAAGCCGATCAACGTCGCCGAGGAACTTTCCAATTCGTTCCTGGAATACTCGATGTCCGTCATCATCTCGCGCGCCCTGCCGGATGTGCGCGACGGCCTCAAGCCTTCCCAACGCCGCGTTCTCTACGCCATGCGCCAGTTAGGCGTCGGACCCGGAAAACCCCACGTCAAGTGCGCCAAGATCGTCGGTGAAACCATGGGTAATTTCCACCCCCACGGCGACCAATCGATCTACTCGACTCTCGTCAACATGGGCCAGCCATGGTCGATGCGTGACATGTTGGTCGACGGCCAGGGTAACTTTGGTT
Organism: Luteolibacter sp.; assembly: GCA_039915545.1. Classification (GTDB taxonomy): domain Bacteria; phylum Verrucomicrobiota; class Verrucomicrobiia; order Verrucomicrobiales; family Akkermansiaceae; genus Luteolibacter. The sequence continues at coordinate 5,291 of JBDSNC010000186.1, read as the reverse complement.
CCGTGGAAGGCGATTCCGCGGCGTCCATGCGTTATACCGAAGCCCGCCTGCACCATCTGGGCATGGCCATGATGGAGGACCTCGACAAGGACACAGTCGACTTCCAACCGAACTACGACGGCTCGCAGACCGAGCCATCCGTTCTTCCCTCGGCATTTCCTAACTTCCTCGTCAACGGCGGCACCGGCATTGCCGTCGGCATGGCCACCAATCTTGCGCCGCACAACCTCGGCGAGGTGATCGACGGCATCTGTGCCCAGATCGACAACGCGGAAATCACGCTGCCCGAGCTGATGCAGTTCATCAAGGGACCTGACTTTCCCGTCGCCTGCGAAATCCGTGGCATGCGCGGCATCGAGGAATACTTCCGCACCGGCCGCGGCTCCATGCGTCTTCGCGGAAAAATGGAGATCGAGGAAAATCCCAACGGCCGCTCGATGATCATCATCCGCGGCGTCCCATACGGCGTGAACCGTGCGACGCTTCAGGAGCGCATCGCCGAGTTGGTCAATGAAAAGACCCTCACCGGCATTTCCGGCATGCGGGATCTATCCGCCGAGGACACCTGCATCGAGATTGAGTTGAAACGCGACGCCCGCCCGCAGGTGGTGATGGCACAGCTTTTCAAACTCACCTCGATGGAAACCTCCTTCAGTGTGAACATGCTGGCGATTCACAAGAATCGCCCCAAGCAACTCTCGCTCAAGGAGGCCATCGATGCCTACATCGAGCACCGTCGCGAAGTCATCATCCGCCGCACCCGCTATTTGTTAGGAAAGGCCGAGGAACGCGCCGAACTGCTCGAAGCCTTCCTGCTGGCCCTCGGCCACCTCGATGACTTCATCAAGATCATCCGTTCGTCGAAAAACCGCGACGAAGCCCGCGAACGCCTGGCTGCGTACAGCTTCCCGGTTGCCACCGCCGAGTCGCTCGGCATCATGATCCGTTCGCAGCCGTCGATCTTCGGCGACACCTACACCTTCAGCGAGCGTCAGGTGAACGCCATCCTCGAACTCCGCCTCTATCAGCTCACGGGCATGGAGCAGGACAAGGTGAAGGGCGAATACGACGGCGTGCTCGTCGACATCAAGGACTTCCTCGACATCCTCGCCCGCGAGGAGCGCGTCTTGATCATCATCAAGGACGAGCTCCGCATGATCAAAGACAAATACGCCACGCCGCGTCAGTGTTCGATCGTTGCCGAAGCCGGCGAAGTCGCCATGGAAGACCTCATCGCCAACGACGCGATGATCGTCACCCTCTCCCACCGCGGTTACATCAAGCGCACCCTCTCCAGCGAATACCGAGTTCAAGGCCGCGGCGGCAAGGGCCTCAAAGGCATGGAAACGCGAGCCACGAAGAAGGACGAGGCCAACGATTTCATCGAGCACCTCTTCAGCGTCCAGGCTCACGACTATCTGCTATTTTTCACCAACACCGGCCGAATGTATGTCGAGCGGGTGTATGAACTCCCGGAAGGCTCGCGCACCGCGATGGGCCGCAGCATCCAGAACGTGCTCAACCTCAAGCCCGAGGAAAAAATCGCAGCACTCCTCCGCCTCGAACGCACGGTGGACGAGAATGGTAACGACATTACTTTCCGCGAGGAAGCCGGCTTCGTGTTCTTCGCCACCCGCTCCGGCAAGGTGAAGAAAACCGCCGTCAACGACTTCAGAAACTACCGCAAGGATGGCATCATCGCCATCAACTTGGAAGAGAACAACGAACTCATCGGAGTCCGTCTAACTTCCGGTGGCGATGAGATCATCCTCGTCACCCATGAAGGCATGAGCCTCCGTTTCCACGAGGACGACACACGTCCGCTCGGCCGTGGCACCGCCGGTGTGATGGGCATCCGTCCCAGCGAAACCGACTTTGTCATCGGCCTCGCCCTCGTCACCCAGGGATCCACTTTGTTAGTCGCCTCCGAGAATGGCATTGGCAAACGCACCAGCTTCGAGGAATACCGGAAGCAATCGCGCGGCGGCAAAGGCATCATCACCATGAAGGTCACCGACAAGACCGGCCCCGTCGTCGGTGCTGTCACCGTCACCGAGGAAGACGAGCTCATGCTCATGACCTCCAGCGGCCAAAGCATCCGCATCCGAGCGGCTGAAGTGCGTGAGACGGGAAGAAATGCCCAAGGTGTGAAACTTCTGACCCTCAAGGGCAACGAGAAGCTTCAGGACATCTCGCGCGTGATTCCGGATGGCGATGATTCGCCGAGCGACGATCCAACGGGTGAAATCGAAGAAGGCGAAACCGGATCCGGTACCGACGAAGCGGCGGAGTAATCTGCTGATCTCAGCGCAGCAAAAAGCATGAGCGCGGAGCATCTGTCCACAGCGCTGTTCCGCGAAACGCGGGGCAGCGGCTTCTTCCGGGTGCTTTCGGGGAAAAACGCTCCTTTCTATGTCGATGTGTTGGATTCGCTCGAACACGAAGCGTCCGAACGCCCGGACGGCTTGGCTCGCGAAGAGGTGCTTGCCATCATTTCGGACACGCTGGAGCGGCATCCGGGGTTGGAAATCGAGGAGGAAGCGGATGCCGCTGATCAAACCGAAAGATCACAACGGGAGAAGGCGCGTATTCTGTTGGACCATCTTTTGAAATGCCGGTGGCTGGAAGAACCGCCGCGCCGCGACTGGCGGCGGACGCTTCAGTTTGATGCCCACGGAGCCACTCTTATCGCTGCATTGAGAAAAATCGCGTGGCCGGATGCAGCGGTTTTCACCGACAAACTGATGGCGGTCTGCGCACTGCTCGCCAACGAGGTGGAGATCTCCGAGCGTCCTTGGCAGACGGTGGAAAACTGTCTTTCGAATGTTCGCGAGGGATTGAACGAACTGCGCTCGATGCAGAAGTCAGTGCAACGTTTCACCCGCCGACAGTTGGAGGAGGATACCCTGAAAGGAAATCTATCTGTCGTGTTCGATGACTACTCGGAGCAGGTTTCCCACGCCTGTTATTCCGAATTGGTCCGCGCGCGTTTGCCGCTGCGCTTGCCGGAAGCAGTGAGAAGAATTGATGACAGGTTGCTCGGTGATGGCAGCGCGATGTCGGAAATGCAGGTCGAGGTGCTGCGGCGCAATCCGAACATGGAGGCCGAAACCGCGCGTGCGAAAGTGAGAAACGCACTGGACGAACTTTCATCCATGCTCGAACGCGTCCTGCCGATGGCCGACGAGATCGACCGCGGCACCGCGGATTTCTCCCGGCGATCGCTTGCCAGATTCCGTTACTTGCAGGATGTCACCGGCGAGAGGCGTAGCGAGATCAAGGCATTCTTCGAGCGGGCAAACTCGATTCTATCTGGCAAACGTCTTTCCCATCACGCGGCGGATCTGCCGGATCTGCCATCGCCGCGCCTGCCGGAAGTGAAACTGCCGGCCGGTCTGGATTCGCTCTACTCGCCTCCGCAGCGCCGCGCTTCGGCTGAACAGGAGGCGTTCGAGGATTCCGCAGAGGATCACGATCGCGAGAGCGGCTTGGAGAATATGGGCAGGGCATTGCGGGATTCGCTTTCGGTGCTGCGCGCCAACACGTTTGTGGCATCACTCGAAGGAGGCAAAGGAACCCGCATCCTGAGCGCGGACCTTCCGATTCAAGGGGAATCCGGCTTCACCGATCTGATCTCCCTCCTGCTCCATTCGGAATCCGCCGAGGCGCGCTACCGCATCGTGATGGACCGCACCGAGGACGAGGAGCATGTGCCGGCCCTGGACGCGCTTGAAGGCTGCGTAGTGGAACGTTTTTCCGTGATCAAAAAATGAGCGACGATTTGCCAATTCCAGAGACTCCCGAGGACACGCCCACCTTGCTGCGTCTATCCGACGAAGACCGCGCCCGTCTCGGCGAGGCCGTGCAGGAGCTGTTGGCCCACGGATCCATCCTCGGGCTCGATGCGGGACGCTCGGCACTCTATCATTGGTGCCGCCAGTATTTCGATTGGGTGAAGGAGGCCGCCGCGCTCGTCGGACTGGATGTCGCGCTGATGCACGAGGAGCGCATGGTGCAGGCGATTCCGCGCACGTCCGCTTTGCAGATCCGTCTGCGGCAGGATGCCACGCTGGTGTGGCTCGCGCTGTGGTATGCCGGTGATGTCCGCTGGCGTGACGAAGGACAGACGCAGGCGTTTCTATCTGTCGCCGAGTTGAATGGTTTGATAAAGGACCAGCTCCTGCCAGACGCGGTGGGATTGCTGACACGAACACGCATGAAGGAAATTCTGAGGCAGGCGGCCCGGTTTCACCTCATCCGTTTCGAACCCGCCGAGCCGTTCGAGGAATCCGGCATCGAAGTCCTGCCCGCCATCCGCCGTGTGGTTCCGTTCCGCGATCTGGCGGCGTGGACGGAAACCGCTTCCACCTTTCAGAAAATCGACGGACTCGCGGAAGAACCTGTCATCATCGAGGAGGAAGAATCATGAGCCGCGCCATCCGACTGACGAAAATCCACGCGCTGAATTGGTATGGCTACCGTGACACGCTGCCCGTGGTGGGGAATCTTGTTCTAGCAGGAGTCACCGGCTCGGGGAAATCCATCCTGATGGACTTGCTCATGCTCGTGCTCGTCGGCCCGGAGCGGGCGCGGCACCATTTCAACCGCAGCGCCACGGGCTCGAAAAGCGACCGGACGATCAAGGGATATTGTCTGCAGGATACGAAGCGCGAGGAGAACGGCCAACCGCAGTATTTCCACGACAAGGGCGTGACCACTTACATCGCCGCCGAGTTCACCTGGCCTGATGGAAAGCGGAAGGAAACTTGGGGACTGCGATTCGAGTTCCGTAACACAACGGAAAACGACGGGTTCACGACGCCATTCTATTGTCCGGCTTCACTGGAGCGTGAGGATTTTCTAGCAATTTCTCCGGAGGATGGGAAACAACGAACGCGCACGCTCGCCGACTTCAAGAGCCTGATCGATTCCAAAGGCGGACGGCTCTTCACCACCTCGCGCGAGTATCTGCGCGACATGGCGAACCCAAGCCATCTCAATTTCAACAAAGACGTGCTGGAGCGGTTGCTGCCGAGCGCCATGTCGTTTACGAACCTGAAAAGCTTCGATGACTTCTGCCGCCAGTTCGTGCTGCCCGCCGAATCCGTCCCGGTGGAAGACGTGACATCAAGCTTCCGGAACTTCGAATCTTACGAGCGGGAACTCCGCGAGCTGCGATCCCAGTTGGATCAATTGCTGCGGATCCGCGGCCTATCGAAAACGCTGAAGGACGCGGAGCGCGATCGCGACGTCGCGAGCTATCTGGCGGCCGAGCACGCGTGGGAACACGC